>JBGPMX010000149.1:0-9070 GCA_041487215.1 Planctomycetia bacterium
CCGCTCGAGCAGCTCGGCGACAGCCTTTTGACCGGCCGGGGTAGTCTTTGGGAGTTCCTGGCCGAGCGCCATTGTGGCGCAAAGCACCAGGAAGCTCAGGACCAGGGCGATTCTCATGGACGATCCCCCCCTGATTCGGCGCCTCGCGACGCAGCGATCAAGCGGCGGCGGGAACCGCTTCATCCAACCGGGCGCCTTACTCCATCCCCAGTTCCCTGGCCCGGTCCCACGCTCTCGTGGCATCCGCGGGCCTCCCCGCGCGATCGTAGTAGGCACCCAGTGTCATGAGCAGCTCGGGAGATGCCGGAGCGATTCCGGCCAAGCGCTCGTAGAGGATCATGGCCTCGCCGTAAAGGCCGTACGCCTGGTAGGCGAGAGCGGCCAGCGCGATATCCGCGGGGTCGGAGCTCTTGGCGAACGCCGCCAGGTCGCTGACTTCTTTGGCTTCCGCCTCGGTCGACACCGAGAACTTGCTGTCAATAACCTGCTCTTCCGGGGCCTCTTCCCGGATGGCTGTCACCCGCCATAGGTAGGTGCGTCCGCGTGTGAGCGGCTCCTGGTCCGCCGGGTATGTCAGATGCGGCTGGGCGGCCTGCACGATCCAGAGCACGCGGTACGAGCCGGCTCGGGTCAGCTGGACTCTGTAACCGGTCGCCTTGTCGGCCGCCTGCCAGGTGAGACTTGGGCGATCGCTCAAGACGGTGGTTCCGAACATGGGGGTGACGGCGGGTGCGGTCTTGGGCAGATCGCCGCTGCGGAAGACGGCGGTGGCGCCGCGGCGGCCCTGAAGAGTGCGGACGCCGGTGCGGAGCGCCGGCTTGTCGGCGCCCGGCGATCGGAGCTTCTCGACGGAATCGGCTGGTGCGCAGCCGGTCTTGCCGACAGTCGCCTCGGCATTGGGCTTCACGCGCTCGAGGTGATCGTCGCCCAGGAAGACGAGCGTGACTCGCCCGTCCGCGGAAGCACGCAGCCGGTCTGCGGCGTAGAGCATGCGCATGACCGTGGCGTGCCGGGCCGGCTCCTGCGCGTGCTGGACGAAGACGTCGCCCTCGACGTGCAACACCATGGCGACGGCCGGTGCCTCGGAATCCGCCGCCGGTGCAGAGCCGACTGGACCTGCCGGGAGAACCAGTGCCACGCAACATGCCAGCCGGATCATCGGTTTCTCCTGCCACCTTGCACGGTGATTCTAGACGCTCCGGCACGCGCGTTTCTACTAGAACTAGACAGGTGCCACGGAGATCGAGTGCAAGAAGTCAGACTTGACCCTGTGCGGCTTCTTGCCTTGAGTCCGCACCTGAGGTACGTCAGGCTTTCGAGCCTGACTCGGTTCGGCATCGGCCTTGTCAGGCTGGAAAGCCTGACGTACGCCCGATCGGCAGCCTACGTTCTTCTGCGGACCTAATTAGGGCGCGACGGTGAGGCGGCGCACCGTCACCGGCTCGTCGATGCCGGCGACCACGCACTGCTCGGGTCTATCGCCACAGCCGAGCCGTTCCCGGTCGGCCGCGGTCAGCGCGCGATACGTCTCGTCGCTCACCAGGATCTCCGTCCTCATGTCCTTGTTCGCCGACTCGATCCGCGCGGCGCGATTGACTGTGTCGCCGACGGCCGTGTAGTCGAGCCGGCGGCGGCTGCCCATGGTCCCCACGAGCGCAGGGCCGGTCTGGATGCCGACGCCAATGCGCATGCCGGCATTGCCCAGCTTCGCCCACTCCGGTTGGAGTTCGTGGACGCGCCGGACCATCGCGACTGCCGCCCGGACAGCGCGCGCCGCGTGGTCGGGTTGGGCAACCGGAGCGCCGAAGAGCACCATGACGCCGTCTCCGATGTACTTGTCAATCGTGCCGCCGTGCCGCTCGATGATCGGCACGATGGCGCTGAAGTAGGCATTCAGTAGCGCTACCACTTCGTGCGGTTCGTGGCGGTCGGAGAACGACGTGAAGCCGCGGATATCGGCGAAGAGCACCGTGATGAGCCGGTTCTCGCCCTTCAAGTCCAGTTGGCCCGGGTCGGCCTCCAGGGCCCGCACGATAGCGCGCGATTTGGCTGCGCTCATCACGCCACGCAGCCACCACCAGCGGATGAGAAACGTCGAGACGTACGCGAACAGGCCGAGGAACAGCATCGCGACCATCTCGATCCGCCAGTTTGCGTAGCGGAACGCGGCCACGCAAAGCGCTTTCCAGCCGAAGTGGTGCGCGACCATTGCGAGCGTAGCCCATCCAAAGCTGAGCCGGATGAACAGCACGCTCAGGAGTGCGCCGAGCAGCATCAGCACGGGCAGCGACGATAGCAAACCCAGCGTGGTGATGTACGCGCCATCCTCGAGCGTGGCGAGGATGTTGGCGTGCAGCTCGATGCCGGGTGTCAGCCCGAGGCCGCCGCTGAACACCCGCGCGAACGAGTTGTTCGCGTAGGGGGTGGCGTGCACGTCTTGCAGGCTCTGCGACGTGCTGCCGATGATCACAATGGCGTTGTCCAGATCGACGTCCGGTCGCAATCGCGCTGCGCCGCGTGCGGCGGCAAGGACGTCGCGGAACGAAACGACCTGGAACCGATCGGCCTGACCCGCCGGGGCAACAAAGTTGATGCGCAGCTTGTGCTCGGCATCCAACGGCACACGCCGCCCGCCGACCCTCAGGTCAACAGCCGCGGCGGTTTGTCGCCATTCGACCTTGGCGTGGCCCGAGACTTCAAGCAGGGCCAGCGCAAAGTGGCGATGCGTGCGTTCCCCGTCGGTCACGTACAACTGCTGCCGGCGCACGAACTGGTCGTCGTCCTCGGTCACGTTAACGAAGCCGAGGTCGGTCGGCTCGGGCTTGGCGAAGGACTTGAATCGCCACTCCGCGACCGGCAACAGCCAACCCTTCTGGAGCTGCCACTCCGCCAGCACGACGTTCCCGGCATCGGCGATAGCCTGACCGAGTTTTTCGGCATGGAGTTCGGGAACCCCGCTCAGGCTCTGCGGCGCTATCAGGTCCAGACCGATCGCGGCGGCGCGGCGCTCCGCGAGGAATCGGACGACCTCCGCGATCTCGGGGCTGGCGTAGGCCAATGGCTTGCCGAGCTCGTCCAGCGATTCGTCATCCAGGCCAACAAGCACGACCTTGGTGCGGGTTTCTCGTGCGCCCCGGTACGCGAAGCATCCGTCCAGCGCCCAGTTCTCCAGACCGTGTACGAGTTCCGTGTTCGTGATCGACCACGCCAGTATCGCGCAACAAGCGCCAACGCATGCAGCGAGGAATGACGGCCTTCGCAGGATGGCCAATGCAACCATCGCAGTCTCCAGGGCTACCGAGGCAGGCAGACGATCCGCGCAGCGATCGCTCCGCGTGTGAATCGGTGCTCGAAGACCAACCCCGAGCCGCCCGCTCCGCCCGGTGCGTCACGCCGGCAAGGCCGCGGCAATGATTTCTTCCGGCGATGGGGCATCCCGTGCGGGCGCTCAGCGGTTCCCGCACACCAAGAGCGCCGTCATCCCCCCCTTCTGCGCAACGTTCACCACCGGCGCGGCCCCGGCGCGGCCGATCAGCCCGATGCCGTCTCGCGTCAGGAAGAAGCTGCAGACCACGTGCAGGCTCACCTCCGTGAGCTCGCCCCGGTCCGTGAGCACCGGGAAGCGCTTGCGCGAGACAACCGCGCGGTCCTGCACCACGAGCTTCCCCGGCTCGCGCGCCGCCAGCTCGATCAGCCCTTGCCACGTCGCCGTTTCCGTGCGCGAGCCGATCATCACGCCACGCCCGCCGAACTCGCGGTTCGGCTTGATCACGTAGCGCTGGCGCTCGGCGGCCACGTGCGGCAACAGGTCGATCGATGATCCGTCGGGGCCGGTCGTACGGCGCGGACCCAGCAGACGGGTCCAGAGCACATGCCTGCGGAACACCTGCTGCTCGGCGGGATCGAACAAGCCGACGAGATCCGGGTCGGTGAAGATCTCCAGGCAACTCTTCTGGTCCAGTTCGCCGATCATGTTCGACACGACCCGGTTGCCGGCGAAAAGCTGGCGCAGCGCGGTGAGCGGCTCGCCCGCCGCCTGGTAATCGATCAGCTCGCTGAGCTGCGTGTCGCGGTAAACGAGGTCGATCGGGCCGCCGGGGGCCCGCACGACGCCGTTCGAGACAACCAGGTCGCGCGCGTCACAGATCTCGTTCGCGACGCCGTGCGCGCGCAGGTAGCGGCTCAGCTGCTCGAACTCGACCGGGCCGCCCGCGATGCGCGTCTCGAGCACCATGCCGACGCGGGGCTGCGGGACGCCGAGCGACCGCGCGTGGCGCAGCAGCGTAAGCTCGAGCAGGCGTCGCGAGTCGTCGCTCCGCTTCAGGATCAGGCGGCGGTCCAGCTGGGCGAGTTCGGGGATGATGATCGTCTCGATGATCTCCTCGACGGCCGGGCCGTAGTGCAGGCCGCCCGCCCCCACGCCGTTGGCCTCGAAGAAGTGGAAGCCGCCGCGCCAGCGGCGGCCTGAGAACGTCGTGTTCGCGTCCCAGCGGACGAGCAGCGCATCCTGCTCGGGATTCAAATCCGGATCGCTGCTGACGCAGCCGGGCAGGTAGCGGTCCACCCACTCCCATTCCGCCTCGGAGAAATCGAACAGCGCGCGGAGACGCGGTTGCGCGAGCAGCAGGCGGCCGAGCCGGGCGAACGCCCGGTTCATTTGGTTGCCAATGCGGCGAAAGTAGGCGAGCTGGCGCTCGTCCATCAGCCGAGGCCGCATCAGGACGGGGATGGGACGGCTGGATCCGTCCGCCTCCTCATAGACCAGGCCCTGCTGCTCGACCGCCGCCTGGATCCGCTCCGCCAGCCGGGCAACGTGGGCGGGGTCCAGGCGCAGGAACAGACTCTGGATGGAGTTGGACATCGAGTAGTCCGGCGGCCACGGCGGGTTGACGGGGGCGGCGCGGGAACGGGGCGGCGCGGGGGACGGCGGGTATGCCGGAGCCGGATCCGGCGACGTCCCGCTGGCACCGGCGCGGCCGCCGCTGTTGTGGTGCATGCTAGTGCCCTTTCCAGTGGATCGGTTCCGCGCTTGCTGGATCCGGCCCCCTCTCCCGCTCATGCTTCGCCATGATCATAGCCTGCGCAGGTGGAAACCGCCGTCCACATGGATGACCTCGCCGGTGCTGAAAGGGAGGTGATCGCGCACGATCGCGACGACGGCTTCAGCCACGTCTTCCGGCTCGCCCCAGCGGCGCATGGGAGTGAGGCCGCCGGCGATCTGCGCCTCATACTTCGCGCGCACGGGAAGCGTCATGTCGGTTTGGATGATCCCGGGGCGGATCTCGAAGACCTGGATGCCGTGGCGGGCGAGCCGGTCGGCGAAGAGCTGCGTCATCATTGCCATGCCCGCCTTCGCCACGCAGTATTCCCCCCGGTCGGTCGAGGACGCGTAGGCGGAGAGCGACGAGATGTTGATGATCTTGCCGCGCCGCGCCGGATCCGCCTCGTGCTGGCGGATCATCTCGCGCGCCACCCGCTGCGTCAGGAAGTACGCCCCCTTCAGGTTGGTGCCCAGGATGCGGTCCCAGCTCTCCTCGGTGGCGTCCAGCAGGTCGCGCCGCTCGGCGACGGCAACCCCGGCGTTGTTGACCAGCAGGTCGATGCGTCCGAAGCGGCGGATCATCTCGTCCACCATCCGCGCACGGTCCTCGGGGCGTGCCACGTCGGCGCGGCAGAGATGCGCGCGCCCGCCGGCCCGCTCGATGCCGGCGGCGGTCTCGCGCGCCGCGGCCTCGTTGGCCACGTAATTGACCAGCACAGACTGGCCGAGCCGGCCCAGGGCCAGCGCGATGGCCCGGCCAATCCCGCGGCTCGAACCGGTGACCAGGGCTGCCGCGTATTCAGTCATAGGGCCCTCGCGAAACCGGATGGCGACGGCGCGCCAAGTGAGGGGGTGCCGGAGTTGTTCGTTCTGGCGGGCGGGCGCGTGGTCCGTTCGCATCGTTTGTAGCAATCGCGCCCAAGCGATCATGGCCACGACCGCACCGCCCCGCATGATCCGGGCGGGCAGTCGCGCAACGAGACCTCCAGCGAGCCAGCGGCGGGGCGGCGGCTCTTGACCCCGCCACGCGTGACATCTAGCATCGTTCGATCACCCATCCGCGCAATCTTCGTCTTCGTCCGTGGAAGTGTAAAGTGCCAACGGAAAAACCGCCGGAACCGGGAAGCGCTCCGACCAACGCCGCCCCCCCTGCGCCCGCCCAGGCGATCGCCGCCCCCCCGCCGCATGACGCCGGCGAGATCGCCGCGCCCGCGGAACCAATGACCCCCGAGCGCATGCAGGCGGAGAACCGGCGTAACGACCTGTTCCTCGCCGCTGGCGTGGTCGCCGTCGCTTTCCTGCTGGCCTCTTGCAAAGTGATCGACCCGAATGTCTGGATGCACCTCAAGGCCGGATGGGCGATCGAGCAGGACGGGCAGGTGCCCCGCCACGACAGCTTCGCGTACACGTCCGAAGGGCGTCCCTGGATCGATTCCAGCTGGCTGTTTGACTGGGGGTTGTACCGCGCCGAGCTGGCGGAAACGCGCATAGCCGGCCGCCAGTTAGCCGACGCCTACCAGGTCCTGCTCGAAGAAGAGGAGAACGCGCGACCCGCGGCGAAGGCGACGCAAACGAGCAAGGCAAAGCCGATCGCAGCCGAGCAGCAAGCCGAGATCGAGCAGGCGATCGCCAGGTTGCGCGACACCGCCGGCTCTTCCGATGCGCAGCAGGTCCGGCGCGGCGCGGCGGACCTGGTGCAGCGCGCACGGGAGGCCGGGCTGACCCCGCCTCCCGCGTCCGAGGAGCCGGCCAGGTACCGCGAGATCCGCCGCTACGCCGGGCCCGGCGGGCCGGCGCTGGCGAGCCTCGCGGTGCCGGTGGTTATCAAGGCCGTCCTCGTGACGGCGCTCGCTGGAATCCTCCTGCTCCTGCGCCACCCGGGACCCACGCTGTGGTGGACCGTCGTGGTGACTGTGCTCGCCCTCCTGGGCATGACCAACCGTTTTTTGCTGCGGCCGGATTGTGTCAGCCTGCTGCTGCTTGCCGCCACGCTCTGGGTTCTGCACCAAACCAAGTACCGACGCGCCGCGGCCATCTGGCTGCTCGTGCCGATTGCCGTGCTCTGGGCGAACATCGATAGCTTGTTTGTGCTGGGGGTAGCGGTCCCGCTGGTGTTTCTGATCGCGGAGACGGCGCAGTTCCTCGCCGCCGGCACGGCGACCCGGCCGGGCCAGCGGCTCGCGCGCGGCGATCTGCCGGTGCTGGCGGCCGCGCTCGCGGTCTGCGCGCTAGCCACGCTGCTCAACCCGTACGGGCCTCGCGCCTGGGGTCCTCCGCTCGCCTGGACCCAAGACCTGGTGAGCGGGGCGGACACGTCCTCCCGCCGCATGAACGAGCTGCTCTCGCCGCTCATGACCGATTTCTGGTCGTCGGGCCTGGCCAGCCCGACGGTACCGGGCTGGATCGCGCTGGGGCTTGCCGCGGCGGCCCTCGTCTCTTGCGTGATCAACTGGCGATCGTTCGATCTCGGCCGGCTACTCGTTCTGCTGCTGTTCGTGGGCATGACGGCGGTGGCGTTCCGCCACGTGGCTCTCCTGTCGCTCGCGGCCGGCGTCGCTCTGACGCTGAACGGCCAGGAGTGGTTCCTCCGCGCGTTCGGCAGCGGCACGCGGATCACACGAGGCTGGTTTGTGTGGTCGCAGGCGGGCCGTGCGGTCACAGTGGTGGCGCTCGCGCTCGTCGCTTTCCTGGGGATCACCTCGCGGCTTGGTGCGACCGGCGTGGGCGAGTTCGGTTACAGCGTGGAATGGGCGGCGTTCGATCTCGATACGGGGCGGTTCCTGCGTGACGCGCACCTGGTCGGTCGATCGCTCAACACGACGCTGCTCCAGGGCAATCAGCTGATCTGGTCCAATTACCCGCCCTATCAGGTCTACATGGACAGCCGGATCGCCCTGCACCAGTCGGATCTGGACGAGTTCGACGCGCTCAAGCGGGCGTTACGCTCGAACGACCGCGAGGTGTGGCAGCCGATCCTCGACCGCTACAACGTGAGCCATGTCATTCTGAACATCAACCCGCTCACGGGCGCGCTTTTCTTCAACACGTTCCAGGCCCTGCGCGACAGCGATCTCTGGAAACTCGTGCATCTCGACGCTTCGAGCGCGGTCTTCGGCCGCGTCGACATTCCCAACGACCATCCGCTGGCGGCCGACGCCGCCTGGTTCACCGCGCACGAGTTCGACGCCGCGCGCGTGGTGTTCCATGAGGGGGACGACAGGCTTCCCGAGCCGCCACTGCCCGTCAGCCCCCCCACGCTGATCGACCGGCTCTGGCAGACCCGCCGTGTGCCGACGAGCGACGTGGTGCTCGCCGACCACTTCCTCAACCCCAGGCTGACCCGCTCCGCGGCGGCCGGCCCGGTGTTCATCGCGCCGGCCGAGAATTGCTTCCTGGCCATCCGGGCGGCCCGCCGCGGCCTGGCCGGCCACGAGGTCTCCCCGCGCGGCTACGCCGCGCTCAGCGAGGCGTATTTCTACCTGCTCAATCAGGAGCTCGGGCTCACCCCGAACGTGAACGCCCATGAGCTGCGCCTCATCCAGCTGCTCACCGCGCTCAACCAACTGGTCACTGCCGATCCCAGCCACGTGCGCGGGCATTTGCAGCTGGCGCGCATGTACCTGGACCCGAGCCTGAACTTCATGGACCTGGCGGCGGACCATTTCGACGCGTCGATCGGGCTCATCCCGGACAGCGACGCGGACAAGAGCGATGTGGTGAACACAGCCGAACGGCTCCGGGTCGAGGTCGACCGCGTCAAGGCCGACCTGGATCAGGCACGCGTGCAGCTGGCGGCTCCCGAGCTGCGCGCCCAGTTCCTGCTCAACCGGGGCTGTCCCGGCCTGGCCATCCAGGAGCTTCAGCAGTCGATCGGCATGACGCCGACGGGCCCCGACGCCATGCTCATGCTGGCACGGCTCTACATCGAGACCGGCCAGCTCGGCGACCTGGATCGGCCGGGGGCCGAGAGCGCGATCCAGAACATCGGAAACGCCATGGGCATGAAGGCGGGGGCGTGGGAGGAGATGC
>JBGPMX010000150.1:0-9054 GCA_041487215.1 Planctomycetia bacterium
GATGAAGATGAACCGGACCCACGCGTGCCGTCTTGCCTCGAGACTGCTCTGGGGCGCCCTGCTGGCTCTCTGCGCGGCAGCCGCGCGGGGAGACGATCCGCGCGGCACGCCCCCCGACGGATGGCAGACCGGTTCGCCGCGCCCCGAGCTCGCGCCGGAGTTCGCCTACGACGCGCACGGCGGCGCAGACCGCAGCGGGTGCTTCATGATTCGGGCCGACCAGCGCGAGGGGCTCGACGGATACTGGACCAAGACCTTCCCGATCACCGGTGGCAAGAGCTACCACTTCGAGGCGCTCTACGGCACGACCAACGTCGTCACGCCGCGACGCAGCGTGGTCGTCAAGTTGCACTGGCGCGACAGCGATGGGAAGCAAGTGCCCCAGGACGAACCGACCCCGGCCAGCTTCTTGCGCGGCCGGGTCGGCATGGCCGAGACGGAATTTCCTTCGACCCGAGCCGCCAACGCCGAGGGCTGGACTGAGGTCTCGGAGACGTACCGCGCACCCTCCCGAGCCGCCCAGGCGCTGGTCGAACTGCATCTGCAATGGGCGCCGCAGGGCCGGGTCGAGTGGAGCAACGTGGCACTGGTCGAAACGGCCCCGCCCGCACCGCGCAAAGTGCGGCTCGCCACCGTGCACTTTCGCCCCAGCGGCGGCAAGACGCCTCAAGACAACTGCCGCATGTACGAGCCGTTCATCGCCGAGGCGGCGCGACAACATGCCGACCTGGTGGTCCTGGGCGAGACACTCACCTACGTGGGACTTGGCAAGAAGTACGACGAAGTCGCCGAGCCGGTCCCCGGGCCGTCCACCGAGTACTTCGGCGCGCTGGCCAGAAAGCATGACCTGTACATCGTCGCCGGCCTGCTCGAGCGCGACGAACACCTGGTCTACAACGTGGCCGTCTTGATCGGACCGGACGGGGCCCTGGTGGGCAAGTACCGCAAGGTATGCCTGCCGCGCGGCGAGATCGACGGGGGCATCGCTCCCGGCGGCGACTACCCGGTCTTCGAAACGCGTTTTGGCACGGTTGGCATGATGGTCTGCTACGACGGGTTCTTTCCCGAGGTCGCGCGCGAGCTGGCGAACCGCGGCGCCGAGGTGATCGCCTGGCCGGTCTGGGGCTGCAACCCCCTGCTCGCGCGCGCCCGCGCCTGCGAGAACCACGCCTACGTGGTCAGCAGCACCTACGAAGACGTCTCCCAGAACTGGATGATCTCGGCGATCTTCGACCACAGCGGCGACACGCTGGCCGTGGCCGGAGAGTGGGGCACCGTGGCGATTGCCGAGGTCGATCTGAACCAGCGGACGAAGTGGGTAAGCCTCGGGGATTTCAAAGCCGAGATTCCCCGCCATCGTCCGGTTGTGCCCGCCGAAGACCGCCCCGCCCGCTAGCGCTCTTTCCCATCTACGACGAGCGTGCGGGGCCCCTCGCCCCCGCGCTCATGGATCATGCGGGGTAGTCGTCAGTCAGGCAGGCATTCATAAGTCGTCCGTCGGTTTTGTCATCCTGAGCCGGCGAGGAACGAGCAAGCGAAGGATCTCGGGCAGTTTCGCGAGGAATCCGCCCGCACCCCCACCACCTCGAGAGGACACCGATGATCCATCGATTCCTGCCCGGCAAGTGCGGCACCGCCGCGCTCCTTACCGCGATCGGCATGGTCACCCTGGACCGCGAGTGGAAGAGCGGTATCGTTTGGCCGGAGCCCCCGGTGATCGAACCCGCACAGGGGACGGCGCCGCCGTCGGACGCGGTCGTGCTCTTCGACGGCCGAGACATGAGCGCCTGGCAAGGGGGTGAACACTGGGAGGTCAGGGACGGGTACGCGGTGTCGCGCGAGACGAGCATCTCCACGAAGCAGCCGTTCGGCGACTGCCAGCTGCACATCGAGTTCGCGACGCCCGCCGAGGTGCACGGCTCGGGCCAGGGACGCGGCAACAGCGGCGTCTACATGATGGGACTGTACGAGCTGCAGATCCTCGATTCCTACGACAACAAGACGTACTTCGACGGCCAGTGCGGAGCAATCTATAAACAACAGCCACCGATCGTGAACGCCTGCCGCAAGCCGGGCGAGTGGCAGTCGTACGACATCCTTTTCGAAGCGCCGCGCTTCAACGACGACGGCAGCGTGGCACAGCCCGCCTACGTTACGGCGCTCCAGAACGGCGCCCTGGTCCAGAACCACTTGGCGATCCAGGGAGAGACGGCGTACGACAAGCCGCCCCAGTACGCGAAACACCCCGCGAAGCTCCCCATCAGTCTGCAGTACCACGGCAATCCCGTTCGGTTCCGCAATATCTGGCTGCGCGAGAACATCCGGCCAGTGGTAGGGAAGGCTCCGGGTGACCCGTGAGGATGCACTCACAGGGACGGCTCCCGATCCGCATCGTCGAGGAGGCGCTCGGCCTCCGATCGGAACTCGGCGAGGTCCTCGGCCCAGGAGGCGGGCAAATCCTTCTGCCGCGCGCACCACTCGACCCCCTTGTCGTAGCAAGCCCTCGCCCGGGCGGGCTGGCCCAGGTTCTGGTAACTCATGGCCATGAAGAACCACTCGAAGGCAGTCCCCCCCTCGGGCCTCGCGCGGGCGGCAAGCTCGAGTGTCTCGACGGACTTCTGCCACGCGTCCAGCCGGTAGTACGCGGTGCCGAGCGTCGAGAGGTACTCCCACCGGTTCGGCTCGAGCCGCACCGCGTCCTGCATCAGCTCGAGCGCGCGCTGCGGGTCGCGCAGTGCTGCCGGCCCGACGAGGTACAGCCACGCGAGGCCGTTCATCGCGCCGGTGCTCAGCGGGTTGATCTCCAGCATCGTCTGGTAGTCTCGGATCGCGCTCGCGTAGTCGCCCAGCCGGCTGAAGGCATAGCCACGCGCGAGGTAGGTGTTCGCGACGTCGGGGCGCAGCTCGATAAGACGTGTGTAGTCGGCGAGGGCCTCGTGCCAGCGCTCGAGTTTGGCGAGCGCCGCGGCGCGGGTGCGCAACAGGTCGGCGTCGTCGGGGAGCTGCTCGAGTGCCGCCGAGAAATCGGCGATCGCCTCTTCGATGCGGCCGAGCTGATAGTGCGCCTCGGCACGGCCCCGGTACACCGCGGCCCCGGCTGATCCCCGCTCGATCTGCCCGGTGTATAGCTGTGAGGATCGCTCGAAATCGGCCGCCGCCTTGTCCGGATCGTTGAGCCGCTGGTAAATGCGGCCGCGGTCCGCGAGCGCGGCGGCATCGCCCGCATCTTGCTCGATCGCGCGTGTCTTGTCCGCGAGCTCCTGCTGGAGCCGGGCAGACTCCGAAGCGGCCCCACCAGCAGTCTTGGTACCACCCTCGTCGGATTCCACTCGAAGAGGCAGCACGCGGGCGGGCAGCGGGTCGCGCGCGGATAGGGGGCTGTCCCAGTCCAGATCGAGCGTGCGTAGCACGGCTCGTACCCGTCCCAGCTCGCAGAGATATAACTGTTGGCGCGCGTCTGTCAGCGCCAGCTCCGAGCCGTCCGGGCTGAAACACAGCGGGGCAATGAGCTGTGCATCGCCGAGCACGATCTGGCCAAGCTCGGCCCCGGTCGCAAGCTCGTAGAGCTTCACGACGTTCGTCGACCAGGAGGCGGCGAGCAGCCGGCAATCCCGCGCGACCGTGGCGAGGCCGGGCAGGTCGCCCGACGGAACCTGCCGCGGAATGCGCCGCTCGAGCGCCCAGCTGCCCACCTTCCAGACACGGAACTCGCGGGGATCGCCGGTGACGAGCCGCTGCCCGTCGCTGGTGAACAGCAGCGTGGCGCGATCGACCGAGTCGGTCCCTTCGAGCTGAGCGGCCAGACGCCCTGTCTCTGCATCCCAGATGCGGACGAACGGGGCGTTCCACGGACCGGTCGCCGCCCAGGCGCCGTCGGGGCTGATGGCGACGCTCCAGACGCGGGCGTGGGTGCCGAGCGGAACCAGGCGATCGGGGGTGCCGCGATGGAGCACGGCCGCCGCGTCCGGCCCGGCCACGAAAACCAGACGCGCGCCGTCTCGGCTGATGTCGCCGCGGCGCTGCACGTTCCCCTGCGGGGCGGCCAGCTGTACGGGCGGCCCGAAGCGCAGATCCGCCGCGGGCCTCGCATCGCGCACCGGCCAGCGCCAGATCCCCTCGGAGCTCGCCGCCACGATGGTCCCGTCCGGTTCGAAGAGCGCCGCGTACGCGTCGCGCTGCGCAAGCCGGCGCACCAGGACACCGGCCCCCGAGTCGTAGAGCGCGACGCCGCTGTTGGTGGCGCAGGCGACGAGCTGTCCGTCCGGGCTGAAGGCCCCGCTTATCACATCGCCCGTCTCGGTCCCCGCGCCAACCATGCGACGGCATGCGCTCGACGCGTACTCCCAGGTCCGCAGCGTCGTCCCCTGCACGTCGTAGCCCAACGTCGATCCGTCCGAGCCGAACTGAAGGACGAGCGAGTGAGGGATCTCAACCTTCCGGTGCCCTGCCTGCCAGTCCCAGAGGCGGGTGGTGCCGTCGTAACCGGTCGAGCCGAGCAGATCGCCGGCGGGGCTAAAGGCAAGGTACGTGACACGCGCGGGGCTGGCCTCGAACTCGGTCTCGCGGCTCCCCGTCTCCGCGTCCCAGATGCCGATGTGCCCCGCGGCGGCCGCGGCGAGCCGCCGGCCATGCGGATGCCAGGCGGCCGCCCACGTGGGGCCGCTCTGCGGCAACCGCCGCTCCATCCGGCTGCCAGCCAGGTCCCAGATCTGGATCTCCTGCCTGGCGCGGAGAAGGACCGCCAGGCGGCTGCCGTCCGGGCTGGGCACGATGGATAAAGGGGCCGCACCGATGGCCAGTTCTCGCACCCGAGCAGCGCTCGCCAGGTCGTACAGCTCGACGCTCTTCGGCCCGCCGAGCGCAAGCTGCTCATCCCCTGGCAGGAAGGCGAGGCCGCCGGAGAAGGGCGCGCCGGCCGCCGGGGCCTCGAGCGCGCGGCGGCCGGTCGCGAGCTCCCAGACCACCGCGGCCGGGCGCCCCGCGCGCTCGGCCCGCAGCGCGAGGTACTTCCCGCTGGGGCTGAACAGCAGGCTCTCGGCGCGCAGACCGCCGCCGCCGGTGAGGTGCGCCTGTTCCCGGTCGCTGTCGAGCTCGCGCACGGAGATGCCCGCGTCCGGCTCGCTGCGCGCGTACCGGGCGTACGCCGGGTCCAGCGCGAAGACCTGGCCGCGCGCCGCACGCCCGCTCCACTCGGCCGAGACGCGGAGATCGGGCAACATCAGAGCGGCGATCGCCTCGTTACGCAGCTCCCGGACCTGCTCGGCATCGAGCTCAAGCGCCGGGCGGAGGCGGGCCACCTCGGCCAGCACGCGTAGCGTTTCGAAGCGCTGCCCCGCCCGGCCGCTCGAGCGGCTCGCGCGTGCCTGGGCCTTCAGCGCCTGCCAGAGCCGCTCGGTCGCCAGCCGCTCCGCCGCGCGCGCCTCGCCCGCTGCCTGCCGCGTGGCCGCCTCGGCCTGCTCGACGCGACGCAGGCTGTCGAACGCGGCGTTGCGTTCGTGACGCAGCCAGAGCGCGGAGAGCGACGAGCCGATCGATAAGACCAGCATCAGCGTGGCCGCCAGGATGGCCACCGCCGGGTTGCGGCGGCACCACCGCCAGGCGTGCTCGGCCAGTTGGGCACGCCGCGCCTCGATCGGCTTATCGGCCAGGAAGCGGCGCAGGTCATCGGCCATCTCCCCCGCGGTAGCGTAGCGTTGCGTCGGCTCCCTGGCGATCGCCTTGAGGATGATCGTCTCCAGGTCACGCGGCAGGTGACGGGCGAAGCGACGCATGCCGGGCGGATCCTCCTGGGTAATCTGCCGCACCAGCCGGGCCCGATCGGTGGCGTCGAAGGCGGAACGCAGCGTCACCAGCTCGTAGAGCGTCAGCCCCAGGCTGTAGATGTCGCTGCGCAGGTCCGACCAGCCCTGGAACCGCTCGGGCGCAAGGTAGCGCAGCGTGCCGACGACGTCGCCCGTGTGGGTCAGCTCGTCCGCATCGTCCGCCTTGGCGAGACCGAAATCGGTCACCCAGAGGTTGCCGCGGGCATCCAGCATCATGTTGGACGGCTTGACGTCGCGGTGCAGGACCCCCTGGCCGTGGGCGTACGCCAGCGCGTCGGCGGCCTGCACGCCGATGCGCGCCACGCTGCGGTAGTACGCGCTGGGGGATTGCGAGACGCTGGAGAAGGTGTGGGGATCGCGCGCCCGGGAGTCGGAACCGTCGCCGCCGGTGGCCCGCGCTGCTGGTTCGGAAGCCGCGCGGTCATCGTGTGCCGCCGGGCCCGCTTCCGGCGCGGCGACCGCTTCAGCGGCGAGCCGTCCGCTCAACAGGCCGGCCGCGACATGATCGCCGCCATCGCGCCCGCTCGCCGAGCCCTCGGTCTCAGGGGCACCGGCCGCGGCGCGCATGTGCCGCAGCTCGCGGAGCACCTCGTCGAGCGCCTGGCCCTGGATGAACTGCATCACGTAGTAGTGCAGCCCGTTCTGCTCGCCGACGCCGAAGACGGGGACGATGTTCGTGTGGTGCAGCCGGGCCGCGGCGCGGGCCTCGAGGCGGAACCGCTTGAGGTGCATCGGGTCGAGCAGCGCGTAGAAGGGGAGCAGCTTCAGCGCGACGTGCCGGCCGAGCGACTCCTGCTCCGCCTCGTACACGACTCCCATGCCGCCGCGCCCGACCTCGCGCAGGATCCGGTAGTCGCCCAGCTGCTCAGGCGCCTTGCCGTCCGCGGTGATCCGGCCGGCGGCCGCGAGCCTGCGCTCGCCATCGTCAGGCGCCAGCCGCTCCATCAGGACCAGGGCCGGGAATAGCTCGCGGATCTCGTCGGCCAGGTCCGGGTGCTTCTCCGCGTACTCGGTGAGCGATGGATGCTCGCCGCGCCGGTAGCGTTCCAGGAACGACGCGGCGAGTTCTTCCACCGGGTTGCGGGGCGCTTGTGCGTCGCTCATGGGTCGTTGAAGAACCCCGGCATGGCGGCGAGGACCTGCTTGAGACGCTTGAGGGCGCGGACGTAGCGGTTGCTGGCCGCGGATTCCTGGATGCCGAGCACCTCGGCCGTCTCAGCGTTGGAGAGCTGCTCGAAGTGCCGCAGCGCCAGGACCTCGCGGTCCATCGGCTCCATGCCGTTGAGCGCCTCCTGCAGTCGCACCTGCATCTCCGCGCGCACGGCCACCTGGCTGGGGGTGCTGAACCGTCCCAGCAGCTGCGCGGCCAGGGACTCGGACGTCGCCTCGGGCAACGCCCCGTGGTAGAGCGATATCTCACGCGCCGCGTCGCGTGCCCGGACCCCGAGGTGGTGCCGGTGCAGGATCAGCAGCCGTTGGGCCGTGATGAAGCGGAGCCAGACGAGCGGCGCCATCGACGGCTTCTGCTCGTAGTCCTCGTAGCGCGCGGAGGCCTCGAGGTAAGCATCTTGCAGCACGTCCGAGGGATCGATCCGCCCGCGTAGGCGGCGGTCCATGCGCAGGGCGACCATGCGGCGCAGCTGCTCGCGGTGCTGGCCGAAGAGCGCCGCCAGCCGCTCGTCGCTCCGCTTCGCGTCGGCGCAGGCCGATTCGGGCATGTCGGGACTGGTCATTCCAAGAAGTCAACTGCGCGCGCCGCCCGGTTCGCCACCGAAAAAATGCAATCGGCAGCAGGGCCCTGCGAACCGGCGACGGGGCGGCGGCTCAGTTTGGCTGGAGACCCGCTACGCCAGGAGCTCGGTGACCAGGCGACCGTGCACGTCCGTGAGCCGAAAATCACGCCCCTGGAAGCGATACGTCAGCTTCGTGTGGTCGAACCCCAGCAGGTGAAGGATCGTGGCGTGCAGATCGTGCACGTGCACCCGGTCCTTCACCGCGTTGAACCCGAAATCATCCGTCTCACCCAGCGTGATGCCGCGCCGGATGCCGCCGCCGGCCAGCCACATCGTGAACGCGTTCGGGTGGTGGTCGCGCCCGTCGCTCCCCCCCTGCACCATCGGCGTGCGGCCGAACTCTCCGCCCCAGATGACGAGGGTCTCATCGAGCATGCCACGCTGCTTGAGATCGCGCACCAGCGCCGCGCAGGCACGATCGGTATCCTGGCAATTCTGCTTGAGGTCGTGGACCAGGTTGCTGTGCTGGTCCCACGCCTCGTGGAACAGCTGTACGAAACGCACCCCACGCTCGACCAGCCGCCGCGCCAGCAGGCAGTTGTTGGCGAACGACGGCTTGCCGGGTTCCGCCCCGTACATCGCCAGCACGTGCGGCGGCTCGCTGGAGATGTCCATCAGCTCCGGCGTGCTCGTTTGCATGCGGAATGCCATCTCGAACGAATTGATCCGCGTGGCGATCTCCGGGTCCCCGACGGCGTCGCGCCGCATGCGGTCGAGCTGGGTGATCGCGTCGAGCGAGTCCTTCTGCAGCTCCGGATCGACGCCGCGCGGGTTGGAGAGATACAACACCGGGTCGCCGCTGCCGCGGAACGGCACCCCCTGGTACACGGTGGGCAAGAAGCCGCTGCCCCAGTTCGAGTTGCCGCCGCTCGGCCCCTTCTTGCCCGAACTGAACACGACAAAACCCGGCAAGTCCTGCGACTCGCTGCCCAGCCCGTACGTGGCCCAGGCGCCGATGCTGGGCCGGCCGAACTGCTGCGACCCCGTGTTCATGAGGATCTGGCCGGGCGCATGATTGAAGGCATCGGTGACCATCGACTTGACGATCGCCACGTCGTCCACCACCCCCGCCAGCTGCGGCAACAGCTCGGAGAGCTCCGCCCCGCAGCGCCCCTGCTGGGCAAACTTGAACTTGGGACCGAGCAGCTTCGAGCTCGGGTTGATGAACGCGGCGCGGTATCCCTTGATCAGCTCGGGGGGCGGCAGCGTGCCGTCGAACTTCGCCAGCGTTGGTTTGTTGTCGAATAGTTCAATGTGGCTCGGCCCGCCAGCCATAAACAGGTAGATGACGTTCTTGGCCTTGGCCGGAAAATGGGGGGCCTTGGGCGCGACCGGATTCACGGCTTTGGCGGGCGCGGCGGAGCCCAGTTGCTCGCCGATCAGACTGGCCAGCGCGATCTTTCCCACGCCGACGCAGCAGTCCTTGAAAAAATGCCGGC
>JBGPMX010000151.1:0-9043 GCA_041487215.1 Planctomycetia bacterium
CACGCAGCTCACCACAGAGGAGAAGAACGACCTGGTCGCATTCCTGCTCACGCTTTAACCGAACGAGGCCGAGACGTGCCACGTATAAGCTGGATCGAGGATGGCCAGGCGACCGGCGAGCTGGCCGAGATCTACCGGGCGTGGAAGGCCGATCACCCCGGCCGCGATCGCATGCCCGACATCATGAAGTGCTTCAGCCAGCGGCCCGATTTCCTGCGCGACGTTATCTCCTTCTCGTACCGCGTCCACTTTGCGGACGGCCACCTGACCCGGCGGACCAAGGAGATGATCGCCACGCTCGTGTCCGGCCTGAACCGGTGCCCTTACTGAATCGGCGCACACGCGTATTTCCTGCAGTTGCAGGGGGGAGACCAGCCGGTGATCGACGCGCTCGAGCGGGGCGACCTGGCGGCGGCGCCGGTGACGCCGGCCGAGCGGGCCTTGCTCGAATTCGTCGCGCTCGTGACGCGGCACGCCTACCGCGCGAGCGACGCCGACACGGAGCGGCTCCGCGCCGCCGGCTGGTCCGACCCGCAGATTGCGGAGGCGGTTTACATCACCGCGCTGTTCGCGTTCTTCAACCGCGTGGCCGATGCGTTCGGGCTGACCGATCCCGGCTACCGCCAGCTGGCCGCGGCCGGCGAGACGGTGGGGCTGCCCGCCACCAGAGCGGAGCGTGGGCCCGGAACGACGGCTTGAGTGGAATCCTCCTTGCGGAGACCTCCGATGAAACGAGATGTGCTCATCCGCCTGCTCGCGGTGACCGCCGCGGCCCTCGTGTTCACCCGCACGGCCGCGGCCGACGACGCGCCGCGTGCCGAACCGCCTCCCAAGGCCGCTGCGGCCGCAGCGGCGGCGCCGCAACCGGCGGCTCCACCACCGAGTGCCCCGGCACCGCCCCCCGCCCCAGCCGCCCCGTCGGGCGAGCGCTCGGCCGAACGCGTGCCGGCCGCAGTGCCCGAGCAGCCCGCGGAAGCGCGCGGCGCCGCCGCGACCCGCAAGACTCTCAAGCAGCTGGGTGATCTGCTCGACCGCGACTGGAAGTCGCGGCCCGAGTGGGCGGAGATGGCCATCGCCATCCTCAAGGAACAGAACATGGGCATGGGCACCGGCTGGTGGCACCCGAGCAGCAAGCGCTACGACTGGGACTGGCTCCGAAAACGCCTCGATACCAACGGCGATGGCCGCGTCGAGCCGGCCGAGATGGCGGCGACCGCTCCGGGCTCGGAGTCCCTCTTCGCCCGGCTGGACACGGACCGGGACGGCGTCCTCACGGCGTCGGACTTCGGCGATTCCGGCCGAGGCGGCAGCCCGATCGCGCGCATGGTCTCCATGCTCTTCGCGAAACTCGATAAGGATTCGAACGGACGGGTTTCGACTGACGAGCTCGCCGATTTCTTCGTCGCGGCGGACCGCGGCGGCTTCGGCTACCTCACGCCCGAGGATCTGCGCATGGCACTGGAAGAACCGGCGCCGCGGCCGGGGGAGGCGCGCGCGGACATGCCGGCCCCGGAGCAGATGCTCGAGATGCTCTTCACCGGCCAGCTGGGCGCGCTCGAGCCCGGCCCGCAGCTCGGCGACCAGGCGCCCGACTTCACGCTGCGCACGCACGACGGCGCCCGCGAAGTCCGGCTCTCCGAGCTGCGTGGCAAGCCCGTCGTACTCGTCTTCGGCAGCTTCACCTGAGGGCCCTTCCGATCCCAGGCTGGGATCCTCGACCAGATGTACTCGCGTTACTCGGACCGCGCCGGCTTCTACGGGGTCTACATCCGCGAGGCGCACCCGTCGGACGGCTGGAGCATGGAATCAAACGAGCGGGCAGGCATACGCATCGAGCAGCCAAAGGCGGCCGAGGACCGCGTGCGCGTCGCCAGCCAGTGCTGCACGGCGCTCGAGATGGCCATGCCGCTGCTCGTCGACGGCATCGACGACCGGGTGGGGAACGCCTACAGCGGCTTCCCCGATCGGCTCTACCTGATCGATCGCGACGGCCGAGTCGCTTACAAAGGAGGCCGCGGCCCGTTCGGCTACAAGCCCGCCGAGCTGGAACAGACAATCATCATGCTGCTGCTCGAGGACATGCTGCACACACGAGAGGCGCAACCCGAGTAAACGGGTCAACGGGTGAACCGGTCAACAGGTCAACGGGAGTGTTCGTGATGTCTACCGCTACACCGTTGCGAGACCGCCGCGGACGCTTGTATGCGCCGGCGGTGAGCAACCGGCTGAAACGCCTGCTGGCTGTGATCTTCGCCGTGGTCGCGCTCTTGGGCGCCAACAGCGTGTACCTGGTCGCGATCACGGTGCTGGGCGAGGAGTACCAGAACGAGTTCTACATGCTGATGTTCCTCACGCACCTGGTGCTGGGGCTCGCTCTCATCCTGCCTTTTCTGGTGTTCGCGCTGGGCCATCTCCGCACCGCGTTCGGGCGTCCCAACCGCCGCGCCGTCCGCGCCGGCATCGCCCTGCTTGCGGCCAGCTTGCTGCTGATTCTTAGCGGGCTGGTGCTCGTGCGCTTCGGCGGTTTCGCGGTGAAGGATCCGAAGGCGCGGTCGGTCGCCTACTGGCTCCATGTCCTGTGCCCGCTCGCGGCGATCGCCTTCTACGTCGGCCACCGGCTGGCCGGGCCATGGATCAAGTGGCGCTGGGCGGGGGTATGGGCCGCGGCGGTGGCCGTCTTCGTGCTGGCGATGGGCTACCTGCACCACCAGGACCCCCGGCTCTGGTACGCCAGCGGGCCGCGCGAGGGGGCGCGTTACTTCGAGCCGTCGGCGGCACGCACCTCGACCGGGAACTTCATCCCCGCCCGCGCGCTGCTCATGGACAGCTACTGCAAGAAGTGCCACCCGGACGCGTTCGAGCAGCACTACCAGTCGGTGCACCACTTCAGCTCGTTCAACAACCGGCCCTACCTGTCCAGTGTTACCGAGACGCGACGCGTGTCCCTGGAGCGCGAGGGCACGGTGCAGGGCTCGCGCTGGTGCGCCGGCTGCCACGATCCCGTACCGTTCTTCAGCGGGCGGTTCGACGACCCGCACTACGACATCAAGGACACCGCGGATCCGACCACGCAGGCCGGCATCACCTGCACTACCTGCCACGCGATCACCAACATCAACAGCGTGACCGGTAACGCCGCGTACACCATCGAAGAGCCGCAGCAGTACCCGTTCGCGTTCAGCGACAACCCGTTCCTGCAGTGGGTGAACAACCAGCTGGTCAAGGCGAAACCCGAGTTGCACCGCAAGACGTTCCTCAAGCCGTTCCACCGCAGCACCGAATTCTGCTCGACGTGCCACAAGGTGAGCCTCCCCTACGCGCTCACCCACTACAAGGAATGGCTGCGCGGGCAGAACCACTACGACACGTTCTTGCTGAGCGGCGTGTCGGGCGTGGGGGCGCGAAGCTTCTACTACCCCGAGCACGCCAAGAACCGCTGCGCCGACTGCCACATGCCGCTCGCGCAGTCCGGCGATTTCGGCGCCCGCGACTTCGACCGCTCGGGCACCCGCAAGATCCACAGCCATTTCCAGCTCGGCGCGAACACCGGTCTGCCGTTGCTGCGCAATTTTGAGATGCTCCGCGCCGCCGGCCACGGCGCCACTCCAAACGACCTGCCGCCGGACCAGCAGGCCGAGTACCAGCGCAACGAGCGGATCATCCGCGCGCACCAGGAGTTTTTGCGCGACGGGCAGGTGCGTGTCGACATCTTCGGCCTCAAGACGGGCGGCACGATCGACGGCGAGCTGATCGCGCCGCTGCGGCCTGAGGCGCCCGCGCTGCGGCCCGGCGGCACCTACCTGGTCGAGGTGGTGCTGCGCACGCTCAAGCTCGGGCACCCGTTCACGCAGGGCACCGCCGACTCCAACGAGGTGTGGGTCGACTTCGAGGCGCGATCGGGCGATCGTGTCCTCGGGCGCAGCGGTGCCATCGACGAGCGGGGCGAAGTGGACCCATGGTCGCACTTCGTAAACGCCCTGGTGATCGACCGCGCGGGCAACCGCATCGACCGCCGCAACGCACAGGACATCTACACCAGCGTGTACAACCACCAGATCCCGCCAGGGGCGGCGCAGGTCGTGCACTACCTGCTGCATGTCCCGGAAGACGCCGCCGGCACGATCGAGCTCGCGGCGCGGCTCAAGTACCGCAAGTTTGACCGCACCTATATGGAGCACGTGTACGCGGAATTGAAGATGCCGATCCCCCAACTTCCGGTGACGACGATGGCCGAAGACCACGTCACGCTCGGCGTGGCGGGGGATGCCGCGACCGTCTCGAATGAGCCGTCGCAGGCGCCCGAATGGCAGCGCTGGAACGATTACGGCATCGGCCTGTTCCGCGGCCTGGTCGCGGAGGGCGAGCCCGCATCGGGGTCGGAAAAGGGAGAACTCCGGCAGGCCGAGCAAGCATTCCGCAAGGTGGTGGAGCTCGGATACGGCGACGGTTACGCGAACCTGGCGCGGATCTACCTGAAGGAGAAGCGTCTCGACGACGCGGTGGCCGCGTTACGCGCCGCCGCGTCCCCCGGCGAAGCGGCCGGCGCAAGCCAGGTCAGCCGGTCGTTCCATGCCGCCCCGGCGTGGACCATCGCCTGGCTCACCGGGCTGGTGAATCAGGAGAACGGATATCTGGACGAGGCGATCCGGGCGTTCGAAGCGGTGCTTTCGGGCGCCATGCACGAGACGGTCGCCGAGCGCGGCTTCGAGTTCCGCCGCGATTACGTGATCTGGCGCGACTTGGGGCTGGCCCGCGCCGAGCGCGCCGAGCAGGAGCGCGGGGCGCGGCGCCAGCCCGAACGCGATCGCTGGCTGCAGAGCGCCGCCGACGCGTTCGACCACGTGCTGGCCATCGACCCCGAGGATTACCCGTCGCACTTCAAGCTTTCGGAGATCTTCGCGACACTGGCGCGCGATGAGCCGGCGTCCGGTGGCGCCGCGGCGTCCCACGCGGCCCCGGATAGGGACACGCCGGTGACGCCGGCCGAACTGCACGGGCTCGCGGCGCAGCTGGCGGACCGCGCGCAATCCGCGGACGCGCGCCGCGGCGCGGCCGACGCGCTGGTGCACCAGATCCCCAGCTTCCTGGCGGGCAGGCGCGACGCGTTCGAGTCGCGTCGCATCGTGCTTGCCGACCTGCTCGCCACCTGCCGCCCCGCCTACCCGGACGCCGATGACGGCGTCACGCGCGCCGCGGCGCGCCTGCTGCGCCTGCTGCACGCCGAGCTTCACGAGATCTACAAGCCGGACGATAACGCGCACGAGATGGCGGCGGTTTATCGCCAGAAACACCCGGCGGCCAATCACGCCGCGCAGTCGATCGTGATCTACCCGCTCAACCGCGACGCGTCGAGCGGCGTGGCACGCCGTGCCGACCCGCCGCGCGGCGACGCCGCCCCCGCGGGCGGCGAATAGGGGCCGCAGGGCAAGCGCGCGGCTGCCCGGTTGTTTTTTCGCGGGCCCTAAAGAGATGCTTCGCTGCGCTCGTTCCTCGCTTCGCTCAGGATGACAACGGTGTCGTAGCGACAGCAGAGTCGTAACGATAACGGGGTCGCAACGATAACGGGGTCGGAAAGGAGAGAAACGATCATGATCACGCAGCGCTGGACGGCATTCGGCGCGGCCCTGGCACTCGTCGGCGCCGCCGCTGCCGTTGCCACCTACGTGCTGCTTCACCGGTCCGCCCGGAGCAACGCGGCCCCGCCGCCGGTCGCGCCCCCCGTGGCCTACGCCGCCACCACCCAACGCGCCACGCGGCCAACCGTTCGGTTCAGCGACATCACGGACGAGGCGGGCATCGACTTCGTGCACACGAGCGGCTCCTACGGCCAGAAGCTTCTGCCCGAGACCATGGGACCGGGCTGCGCATTCATCGACTACGACCAGGACGGGTCCCCCGACATCTTTTTCGTGAACTCGCGGCGCTGGGCGGATGATCCGCGCGGCCCCGCCGACCCGCCCGCCACGCTCGCCCTCTACCACAACGACGGCCACGGCTACTTCGTGAACGTCACCGAGGCCACTGGCCTGGCAGTCTCCATGTTCGGCATGGGCGTTACCGTCGGCGACTACGACAACGACGGCTACCCCGACCTGTTCGTGACCGGCCTGGACGGCAACCGGCTGTTCCACAACGAGAAGGGCCAGAAGTTCCGCGAGGTCACCGCGGGAGACCTCGCCGTCTCCAAGGGCTGGGCCACCGGCGCCGCCTTCTTCGACGCGAACAACGACGGGAATCTCGATCTTTTCGTCTGCTACTACGTCGACTGGAGCCCGGACAAAGACCGCGCGCAGGCGTTCACGATCGAGGGGCTCGAGCGGTCCTTCGGGCCGCCCATCAGCTTCGGCGGCACCCTCTGCCAGCTCCTGCGAGGGGACGGCGCCGGAAAGTTCGTGGATGTTTCGGAACAGTCCGGAATTCAGAAGTTCAACGCCAACACACAAGCCCCCATGGGAAAATCGCTCGGCGTCGTCGCCACCGACCTCGACCGCGACGGCTGGATGGACGTCCTGGTAACCAATGACACCGTACAGAACTTCCTGTTCCACAATCTGGGAGACGGCCGGTTCGAGGAGGTCGGCGCGCAGGCCGGAATCGCCTTCGACCGAGACGGCAAAACGCGCGGCGCCATGGGAATCGACGTTGCGGAGTATCGCGACGACCAGAAGGTCGGCATCGCGATCGGAAACTTCGCAAACGAACCCACCGGGTTCTACGTGAACCAGGATTCCACCCGGCTGCTCTTCGCCGATAAGGCCATGGCCGAGGGCGTCGGGCCCCCCAGTCAGCGCTGGCTGAAATTCGGCCTCTTCTTCTTCGATTACGACCTGGATGGCCGCCCGGACCTGCTTACCGCCAACGGCCATCTCGAAGAAGAAATCGGCAAGGTGCAGGCGAGCCAGACCTACGCGCAGCCACCGCAGCTCTTCTGGAACTGCGGCACGGACGAACGTTTCGTGTTCGTCCCCGTGACGAGCGAAGACGTCGGCGATGATCTCTTCAAGCCGATGGTGGGCCGCGGAGCGGCGTACGCCGACATCGATGGCGACGGCGACCTCGACATGCTCCTGACCGCGAACGGCGGACCCCCGCGTCTACTGCGCAACGACGGCGGGAACCGCCATCACTGGCTACGCGTCCGGCTCGAGGGGTCCCGCTCGAATCGCAGCGCGATCGGCGCGCGCGTCGAACTGCGGATCGGGGACGTCGTGCGGCACCAGGAGGTCATGGGGGGCCGCAGCTACCTGAGCCAGCCCGAACTTGTCCTCACCTTCGGGCTCGGAGATGCGAAGCAGGCCGACGAGCTCACGGTGTTCTGGCTCGGTGGCGGCAAACAAACCCTGCGCGACATTCACTCCGACCAACTCCTGCACGTCCGGCAGGCCACAAACCCAGCCCCGTGACGTCGCAGACAGCAGCTTGCAAGCACCCCGCGAAGGGAGTAAGCTCTCGTGTCAGGATGGGCAATTTTCGTGCACAGGGCAACCTGACGGCGACTGTGGAGGGACTCCTGCTCGCGCTTGCCCTCATCGGGGTTCAGCCGGCCCTCGCGGCTCAGAGAACGGAAGATCCGCCCGCCCGCCCCGAAGGCTCGGCCGCGGTTCCCGACCCGGTGCCGGCCGACCAGTACCTGTTCCTCGCGCTGCGCATCCATCTGCTGCGATGCGACGACGTGGAGCCGTTTGACGCGCGGTTGACCCCCGTCGATATTCTGCGGATCGTCGGCAAAGCCAATCAGATCTGGGAACAGGCGGGGATTCGCTTCGTGATCGAGTCGGTGCTGGACGAAGCGCCGCTGAATGCGGACCGGGTAGCTCTTTCTTTGGCGATCGGCAGCGAGAACCGCAGCCTTTATCTGGGCCTGCGGCCCGAGTCGTCCCGGTCGGACCGTGCGCTGCACGTGTATTTCGTGCACGAGATGGACGTGAACGGGGTGTACCTGGGCGAGGGGACGGCGTTCGTCAAGGACACGGCGCGACTGCGCCCGGTCGAGGGCGGAATTGACGAGCCGATTCCGCGTGTCACGTCGCACGAGTTGGGTCACGCGCTCGGCCTGCCGCACCGGCAGGACCGCACCAATCTGATGGCGTCCGGAACGACCGGGACGTCGCTCAACGCGGGGGAGGTAGCACGGGCGCGCCAGCACGCCGCGCGGTTCGGTTTTTGCCGGACGGCGGACGACCTCGTGCGCGACGCGGAAGCGCACCAGCGCGGTGGGCGCTGGAGCGAGGCGATCCAGTGCGACGCGCAGCTAGCCGCTTTGCCGGGCTCTTCGCTCCGGGAAGCTGCGCGGGCGCGTCTGGCGGCGGCGGCGCGAGAACTCGTTCGCCGCACCGTCTGGCCCTCTCCCTTGCTGTGGGGCGATCCGGGCGTCGTACTCGGGCTCGGCTTGTAGCGGGCGGCAGGTCTCGCCGCAGCGCCGCCCGCGGCCACGCGGGCTGTGGGACGATTGTCAGCGACGGATCGCGCGCATTCACGGGGATCGAGAGATGCTCGCGGACCCCAAGCCGGTGGCGGCCATCGTCACCGAATACCGCCAGAACAGCCACGCCGACGTCATCGTCGGTCGCATGCTGGAGGGCTATGACTTCGACGGCCGCGCCCGGCCGGACCTGCGGGTCGCTTCGCTCTACACCGACCAGGTCCCCGCCACCGACTGGAGCCGGGCACTCGCCAAGAAGCACAGCGTGCCGATTTACGAATCCATCGAGGGAGCGATCTCACTCGGCTCCGAACGTGTCGCCGTCGACGGCGTCGTCATCATCGGCGAGCACGGCAGCTACGCGACCAACGCAGTGGGCCAGCAGATGTACCCGCGGCGCCAATTCTTCGAGCAGGTCACGGACGCATTCGAGAAGGGCGGGCGCGTGGTGCCCGTCTTCAACGACAAGCACCTGGCCTACAACTGGTCCGACGCCAAGTGGATGTATGACCGGTCGCTGGAGCTCATGATCCCGTTCATGGCCGGGTCGTCGTTGCCGCTTACGTGGCGGCGCCCTCCGCTCCAGATCCACATGGGCACGCGCATGAGCGAGGCGGTGGC
>JBGPMX010000152.1:0-9042 GCA_041487215.1 Planctomycetia bacterium
AGGCCGCTGTTCGCGAACGGCGAATTGTGGCGCGAGAAGCTCATGCCGTTGGTCGCGTAGTAGCCCGGCTCGGAGACGCTCGGGATGACGTACCCGCCGGCGCACATGCAGAACGTGAACAGGTCGCGGCGACCTCGCGCGACGAGCTCGTAGTCGGCCGCGCCCAGGCGCGGATCGTCCCCGCGCGCCCCGTAGCGCGCCCGGTTCACCTGCTCCTGGGGCTGCTCGATGCGTACCCCCATCTGAAACGGCTTGGCGCTCATGGGCACGCCGCGCGCGGCGAGCATGGCATAGGTGTCCCGTGCGCTGTGCCCGATCGCCAGCAGCGCCACATCGGCCGGGATGCGCCCCGCCGCGGTGTGCACCGCGCGGACCGCGTTGCCGTCGAGTTCCAGGTCTTCCACGCGGCATCCGAACCGGACCTCGCCGCCGGCGGCGACGACCCGTTGCCGGATCGCCTTGACCACCGCGGGGAGCCGGTTCGATCCCAGGTGCGGCCGATGCTCGTAGAGGATCGAGGGACGCCCCTTGCACTCGGCGATGACGCGCAGCACTTCTTGCACGTCGGCGCCGCCCGAACGGCTGGTCAGCTTGCCATCGCTGAAGGTGCCGGCGCCCCCTTCGCCGAACAGGTAGTTGCTCTCCGGGTCGAGCTCGCCCCCCGCCTCGAACGTGCGCACGTCGCGGCTCCGTTCCCGTACGGCTTTTCCGCGTTCGAGCAGCAGCGGCGCATAGCCGTGCGTGGCGAGCAGCCAGGCGGCGAACAGCCCGGCGGGGCCGGAGCCGACGATGATTGGGCGGTGCTCGAGCGGCTGCGCGCCCGGGGTCGGCACCTCGAACCGCTCCGCGGCGTAGAGCTCGACCCCCTCGTGCCGGTGCCGCTCGACCACGCTCGGCTCGTCGCCCGGCAGTTCGACCTCGGCGGAGTACACGAACTGGATGCGGTCGTGCCGCCGCGCGTCCAGGCTCTTGTGCAAGATCCGCCAGCGACGCAGGTCGGAACGCGGCACACCGAGCCGCCGCGCCAGGTGCCGCGGCAAAGCCTCCTCGGGCTCGTCGATCGCCAGGCGGATGTTGGAGACCTTGATCGCCATAGTCGCGGGGGAGCCGGGTGCCCTCAGGCCTTCGGGGCCCATGCGACATGGGAGAGCGTGGCGAGGGCCAACATCAGGGCCTGGGTGCCCTTCCGGCCGTAGCCCTGGGCCTGGAGCGCCACATAGAGCTGCTCGGCGAGCGCCAGGCCGGGCAGCGACAGGTTCATGCGCTTGGCCTCCGCCAGCGCAATCCCCATGTCCTTGATGAAGTGCTCGACGAAGAAGCCGGGCTCGAAGTTCCCCTTCAGGATGCGCGGCCCGTAGTTGGAAAGCGACCAGGACCCGGCGGCGCCCCCCGAGACCGACTCCAGGACCTTGTTGAGGTCGAGGCCCGCCTTGTAGCCGTAGAGCAGCGCCTCGCAGACCCCGATCATCCCGGTGGCGATGAGAATCTGGTTCACCATCTTCGTGTGCTGTCCGGCACCGGCCGGGCCCTGGTACACGATGGTTTTGCCCATCGCCTCGAAGAGCGGGCGGAGGCGCTCCGCCACGTCGCGGTCTCCACCGATCATGATCGAGAGCCGTGCCTCGCGCGCGCCGACATCGCCGCCGGAGACCGGCGCGTCCAGGCTGGCGACACCGTGGGCGCGGGCGCGCTGGTAGATCTCCTGGGCCAGGCTCGGTTCGCTGGTCGTCATGTCGACGATGGTTTTCCCCGTGGTGCGCCCGGCCAGCACGCCGCTCGGCCCGAGCACCACCTCGCGCACGTCCTTGGGGAAACCGACGATCAGGAAGATGACGTCGGCGCGTTCGGCCAACTGCTGGGGAGAATCGGCCCATTGCGCGCCGCGATCCAGAAGCGGGCGGGCCTTGTCCCGCGTGCGGTTGAACACGGTGGCGGCGTAGCCCTTGTCGATGAGGTGCCCGCACATGGAGCTGCCCATGACACCGGTGCCGATCCAGCCGATCCGGGTGGTGGCGCTGTCGATGCTGCTTGCCGTCATGCGGTGGTCCTTGCGTAAAAAGAATCCGCCGTCGTGCGGCTGCGACTCGCGACGGACGCCTCGTAGCTCGCGGCTCCTCGAGTAGCGCGCCGCGGCCGCCTACCCGTCCATCGAAGCGTGACACCGTACTTGGCTGCGTTCACCGCAAGCGGCAGGCGGGACGTCGCTCAGCGTCCGCGTCGCGATCGCGGGGGGCCCAGCACTTCGCTGAGCACAAGGGCCCTGCGAACGTCCTTGGCCGTTCGCAGCGCGCCGAGCACGGTGCGCACGTCGAACTCGCCACGCCGCGCGGTCTGCTGCTCGGCGGGCTGGAGCGCCGCGGCGGCCTGCATGGCCGCGGACGCCTGGTTCGAGATCTGCCGGGCCGAGTCGACCGCGTTGGGATCGTTCGCCACGAGCGGCGGCGGGGTCGCCGGCTCGGCTTCCGGTGGGCGAGCCGCCTTCGGCACTCGTGCCGCGCTGCCGCTGCGCGCCGCAGCGCGTGGGTCCGGGCGCGGCCGGGGCGCGGCGGAGCGGGCGGGGGAGGGGCGGAGCACGACCACGTCGTCCGCCGGCGTCCGGTCTTGCCCGGGGCCACCCCCCTGCGGACGCCGGCCGAGCACATGGTCAAGGAACTGGTCGATGTCCTCGTGGCCGGCCCGGCCGCCTCCTTGCGCGCGCGGCCGGGGCAGCGGGCGCGGCCGTGCCGCCCGGTCGGCGTTCTCCTGGGCCTTGGCCGCAAAACGATTGATCAGGGCGACCACGAGCACCACGAGGCCGACCCCCAGCTTGATGAGGACTCCGAGATCAAGAGCCGCCAGCAGCATGATGTTCCCGCCCCCCGTCCCTCGGTGTTGCCGCAACCGATCAGCTCTTGTTGTCGCCGCCGGCGGTGCGGCTGGGCGTCCCCGCGATCGCCTGCCGCATATCGGTGTCCGCCTGGACGTTCTTCATGTTGTAGTAATCCATCACGCCGAGCCGCCCGTTCCGGAAGGCATCGGCCATGGCGAGCGGCACCTCGGCCTCGGCCAGCACGACCTTGGCGCGGTTCTCGGCCACCAGTGCGATCATCTCCTGCTCGCGTGCCACCGCGGCGGCACGCGCGGTCTCCGCCTTGGCTCGTGCCACCCGCATGTCCGCCTCGGCCTGCTCCGCCTGGAGCCGGGCGCCGATGTTGTCCCCCACGTCGAGGTCCGCAATGTCGATCGATACGATCTCGAACGCGGTCTGCGAATCGAGCCCCTTGGCCAGCACTGCCTTGGAGATGCGATCCGGGTTGGCCAGCACGTGGTAATGATCCTCGGACGATCCGATCGCACTGACGATGCCCTCGCCCACGCGGGCGATGATCGTCTCTTCGGTGGCCCCGCCGATCAGGCTGGCCAGGTTCGTGCGCACCGTGACGCGCGCCTTCGTGCGCAGCTGGATGCCGTTGCGTGCGACCGCCTCGAGCAGATTCTTCCCCTTGGTGGGGTCCGGGCAGTCGATCACCTTGGGGTTCACGCTGGTCTGCACGGCGTCCAGCACGTTGCGGCCGGCCAGGTCGATGGCGGTGGCCTCGTTGAAGTCCAGCGGAATCTGAGCGCGGTGCGACGCGATCAGCGCACGCACCACATTGGGCACGTTCCCCCCGGCCAGGTAGTGCGCCTCAAGCCGCTTCGGGTCCACCTTGAGCCCCGCCTGCACGGCCATGATCTGGCTGCGCACGATGACCGCCGCGTTCACCTTGCGCAGCCACATGCCGATCAGGTGCCCCAGGCCGATGCCCGCCCCGGTGGTGAGCGACTGCACCCAGAGGTTGAAGAACTTGATCAGGAAGACCAGGAACAGCAGGCCGATGATGACGAGCACCACCACCGAAAAGATGACGATCGCCTCTCTGCCGACAGGGTTGGTTTGAAACGCCAGAAGCATGTTGATCTCCTACACTCGTTCGGCCGGGGGAGCGACCGTTTCAACCGGAAACGGTTTACGGATGCGCGCGGGAACCCCCCGCCGAACGACGGGGTACGCCGGGGCCCTGAGCATGCGGCAGGCCGCCGCGGCTGTCAAGCTTCCGCTTCTTCCGTAGCTTCGACCTGGCGCACGACCACGCGGTTGCCCTGCACGGCGACGACTCGAACCCGCGTGTCCGGCTCGATCAGGAACGTTTCCGCAATGGTGTCGACGCGGCGGCCGTCGAAGTCCGTGATGCCGCTCGGCCGCAGCGGCGTGACGGTGCGGCCAACCTGCCCAACCAGCTCGCGCAGCCAGTCGGCCGCGGGGTTGCGACCCACGTCCTGCTGGTTCGGGCGTTCCAGCGACATGGCCCGTCCCATCGGCGTCCGGGGCCAGAAATGCATGGCCACGGTGAAGGTGGTGGGCAGCGCGACCACCACGACGATGAGAAACACCGTGCCGAGCCGCGCGCCCTGCGAGAACGCGAGAATGACGGCGCCTACCAGCGCCGTCGTCGACAGGATGCCGAGCACGCCCCCCGACGGGATGAAGACCTCGGCAACCAGCAGCGCCAGGCCGATGATCAGGATGACGATGGCCCAGATGAGCGAGCTTGTCATGATGGGGTACGAGCCGGCCGGGAGCCGCCGTCACGCCTCCTTCACCACGACGCGTCGGCCCCAGACCTCGATCACCCGAACACGCGCCCCCTCGGCAATGTACGAGCCGTCGGTCACAACATCAATGAATTGGTCGCCGAGGCGCACCCGCCCCGCGGGCCGCAGGGAGGTGACCGCCACGCCGAGCTGCCCCGCCAGCTCGTCCAACGGGCCCGCAATCGCCACGGACCCGTCGTCGGCCGGCAGCCCAACCAGCTCGGGTTTGAGCACCATGCGCCCCAGGATCGGCATCTCGGGCAGGTACTTGCTGACCAGGAACGCAAAAGCGAACAGGCAACCCAGCGCCATCAGCAGCGAGCCGAGGTTCCAGGAGAGCTGGTCCCAGTCATCCGGCGTGTGCGGCAGGATGAACGTCTGGCTGGCCAGCACGATCGAGAAGAACATCAGCAGGATGCCGGTCAAGCCGAACACGCCGAAGCCCGGAATGACAAAGATCTCCAGGCCGAGACAGAGCAGGCCCGCCAGGAACAGCAGGATCTCCAGCGCGGTGGCCGTCCCGCCCATGAAGCGGCTCCAGAAGAAGAGCAGGAAGCACAGGGCGGCCACGATCCCCGGCAGCGCAACGCCGGGCATCTTCACCTCCACGTAGAGCCCGATCAGCCCGATCACAATGAGCAGCCCGGCGACGAAACGCGTGTTGAGCACCCAGATGAGCGTGTCCACCCAGTTCTGATCGATCACCGTGATACGCGTGTTCTCGAGCCCGTACGCGACGCGCAGGCCGTCGAAGTTGTCGACCACGTCGCTCGAGAAACCGAGCCCCAGCGCAGTCTCGCCGTCCATCGTGAGGAACCGCCCCGCCGGCTTGACCGTGCGAACCACCTGCAGCTTCTCGTGCCCCTTCTCCGCAAGCGCCTCCTCCGAGAGGTAGAGCGTACCGCCCGTCTCGGGGTCGTGCACCTCCTTGACAACCAGGTCTTTGTCGATGAACGCCTGGACGAGCGCCGGCGGGTAGCCTTTGTCGTGCGCCAGCGTGTCCAGCACGGTACGGAAGTACGACAGCTCCTTCTCGGGCACGTACTGGTAGGGGCTCCCCTGCTGCCCGAACATGACGCCGCAATCGCCGAGCTTCGCGTTGCGGTGCATGACGATGCGGTCGCAGCCCAGCGCGATGAAGGCCGCGGCGCTGATCGCGCGATCCGGAATGTACGCGATGGTCGTGGCGTCCTTCAACTCGTCCCGGATGAACTCGGCGATGTCCGTGCCGACCCGCGCGTAACCGCCGTCGCTGTCGATCTCGAAGATGAAGAAGTTCTTCCCCTCCTCGCGCGCCGCCTTGACGTGCCGCCGCACGTACTCATCGAGCAGCGGATCGATCATGCCCGAGATCCGGATGTGCACGGCTTTGATCTGCCCGTCCCCCCGCGCCGGCTCGAGCGCGGTCTTGGGCGGCAGGCCGTACGCCTCGGCCACCGCGGCGCGACTTGCCGCGATGAGCCGAGCCAGCCCGATCTCGCGCAACTGCTCCCCGGTGAAACTGGGCAACTGCCCCTTGTCGATGAGTACTTCCTTGCTGCGCACCGCCTCCTCGGACTCGACCTTCTTGAGCTCCTCGTCGAGCACGTAGCGGGTCCCCTTCGCGGTCTGCACCTTCCAGACCCGGTAGTCCTTGACCAGCATGCCGAGCACGACCGCCTCGTAGCCCGGTTTGCGGCGGTGCGCCAGCTCGGCGTACTCCGTCTGCATGCCCCGGCCGATGAAGCGCTCATCGCGCGACACGATCGGGCCGAGCTCCGCCTTTTCGCTCATCACCAGCTCGTCCGCGGCCAGGGCAACCAGGACCGCGTGGCCGGCCAGTGCTCCCGACACGTAGGCGACCGTTTTGACCCCCTGCCCCGTGCCGCGCTGCCCCAGGCTGATCTCTTCGATGTAATGCGCGAGGTTCAGGCAATTGCCGTAGTCGCTGCCGCCCGGCTGGATATCGAACACGAAAACCCCGGCCCCGTTCCGTAGCGCCGTCTCACACTCGCGCTTCACGGCCTGGAAGGTGGCGGACGTGATCGGGCTGGGCACGGTGACAAAGACGCCCCGCGCCTCATCCGGCCTGCCGGCCCCGCCCTGCTCGGCACGCGCCGGCGCGCTGGTCATCGTGGCCGCCATGCCGACCAGAAGCCAGCCGACCAGCGAGCCGAGCCATGCCGGTGTGGTGCGACAAAATCGAGCGGTGAGATGATCCGGCCGAGGGGCCATCCGTTGCTCCGGACTGAACGAAGATCCCCGACTGACCAATCTTACGGTGGAGATAGCCGATTATAAGAGCCTCGCGGAGGGCAGTCAAAGCAGGGGGCTTGCCCAGATTGTTCCGGAGGCGTGAGGGGGCATGCACGCAGGGGGACTGCGCCGCGGCCGGCGCCGCTCTCCCCGCCCCTCGTCGCGTTGACCGTTTTCGACGAAAGCGCTATAGTTCAAAGGCCCTTGCGAATCGCGCGAGCGCGATCCGCCGCCCGTCGCAGGGGGGCAGCTCGAAGGAGGCAGCTCGATGTGTGGAATCGTCGGTTACACCGGACCGCGTGCCGCCCAGCCGATCCTGCTCGAGGGGCTGCGGCGGCTCGAGTACCGGGGTTATGACAGCGCCGGCCTGGCCACCGTGAGCGACGCGACCCTGCACGTGCGGAAACGGGCCGGGCGTATCGCCGAACTCGAGCAGCTGCTCGCGCAGCACCCGGCACCGGGGCACTCGGGCATCAGCCACACGCGCTGGGCCACGCACGGGCCGCCCACCGACCTCAACGCGCACCCGCACGTGGGCGGCGACGGCATGATCGCCGTCGTGCACAACGGCGTCATCGAGAACCACGCGGTGCTGCGCAGCCGGCTGATGGAGCAGGGCTACCGCTTCGTGAGCAGCACCGACACCGAGGTCATCGCGCACCTTATCGCCAGCCTGCTCGAAGAGCCCGAGGCGAACGGCAACGGCGACTTCACGCCGCGGCTGCTCGCCGCCGTCGAGAAGGCGCTGGCGCAGCTCACGGGGACCTACGGGCTCGGCGTCCTCAGCCCGCGTTGTCCCGCCCCGGTGATCGGCGCCCGGCGGGGCAGCCCCCTGGTCCTCGGCGTGGGCCCGGGCGAAAACTTTCTGGCCAGCGACCAGTCCGCGCTCGTGCGCCACACCGACCGGGTGGTGTTCCTGAACGACGGCGAGATCGCCCTGCTCACGCCCGACGATCTCGAGGTGCGGCACGCCGATCGCGGCCGTATCGAGCCGTCGATCCTCACCATCGGCTGGACGCCCGAGGACGCCGAAAAGGGCCGCTTCGAGCACTACATGCTCAAGGAGATCTTCGAGCAGCCCGAATCGATCGAGAACGCGATGCGCGGCCGGCTCCGCGAGGAAGACGCCACGGCGCACTTCGGCGGCCTCAATCTCACTCCGCAGCAGCTTCGCCAGATCAACCGCATCGTGCTCACCGGCTGCGGCACCAGCTGGCACGCCGGACTGGTCGGCGAGTACCTCATCGAGGAGTTCGCGCGGATCCCGGTCGAGGTCGAGTACGCCAGCGAGCTGCGCTACCGCAACCCGCCCACCGAGCCGGGCACGATCCTGTTCGCGATCGCGCAGTCCGGCGAGACGGCCGACACGCTGGCGGCGCTGCGCGAATCGAAACGCAAGGGGATCCCTACGCTGGCGATCGTCAACGTGGTGGGCAGCACGATCGCGCGCGAGGCCGAGGGGGGGATCTACCTGCACGCCGGCCCCGAGATTGGCGTGGCGTCGACCAAGGCGTTCACGGCGCAGCTCACCGTCCTGACGCTGCTCGCACTCTACCTCGGCCGCATGCGGCACGTCTCCGCCACGGCCGGCGCCCGCCTGATCGGCCACCTTCGCGCACTCCCCGGCCTGGTGCGACGCACGCTCCAGACCAACGACCAGATCCGCGAGCTGGCCGAGAAGTATCACCAGGCCAGCAACTTCCTCTACCTCGGCCGCGGCTACCACTTCCCAATCGCGCTCGAGGGCGCGCTCAAGCTCAAGGAGATCAGCTATATCCACGCCGAAGGCTACCCGGCGGCCGAGATGAAGCACGGCCCGATCGCGCTGGTCGACGAGCAGACCCCCACCGTCATCATCAACCCGCCCAGCGTGCTCTACGACAAGGTCATGAGCAACCTCGAGGAAATCAAGGCGCGCGGCGGGCCGGTCATCGCCATCGCCGGCGAGTCGGACCGCGAGATCGCCCAAAAGGCGGACGACGTGATCGTCGTGCCCGAGGTCGAGGACTACCTGCAACCGGTAATCAGCGCGATCCCACTCCAACTCCTGGCCTACCACATCGCCGTGCTACGCGGCTGCGACGTGGACAAGCCGCGCAACCTGGCGAAGAGCGTCACCGTCGAGTAGCAGCCGCTCTTGGCACGTGTCTTCCGAGCCCGCTGGGCCGGCCCCTCACCCCCGCCCCTCTCCCCACG
>JBGPMX010000153.1:0-9033 GCA_041487215.1 Planctomycetia bacterium
CTGAACCATCCGCGCTTCTCGGGCGCCAGCGTGCTGTTGGCGCGGCGCAACTTCGGCTGCGGGTCGAGCCGCGAGCATGCGCCGTGGGCCTTGCAGGATTACGGCTTCCAGGTGTTGATCGCGCCCAGCTTCGCCGACATTTTCTACAACAACTGCTTCAAAAACGGCATGCTCCCGGTCCGGCTCCCCGACCCCACGGTCGATGAGCTGTTTCGCCGGGTCGCTGCCCACCCGGGCTACCGGCTCACGGTTGATCTCGAGAGCTGCCGGATCACGGACGACCATGGGCTCGATCTTTCCTTCGAGGTGGATCCGTTCCGCCGTGATTGTCTGCTCGGCGGCCTGGACGACATCGGAATGACGCTCCAGCAGGAGGAGAAGATCACGGCGTACGAAGTGGCCCACGGGGCGGGGTAGGGTCCGAATAATCCGTCACACTTCCTTTGACGGGTGCCATGCCGTCCGCTTTGGGTCGGCATGCCCACGCAAAGCCCAGGGCATGGCACCCACCACGCCGACCATGACGGGTGCCAGGTGCTCTTCGGAGACCACTTCGGCCATGTGCTCGGAGCTGAGCAGCCGGCGCATCATCACGTACTCGACCTTGGCCGCGTCCACCACCGAAGGGGCCTCGGCCACCAGCGATCGCACTCGCGCTCGCGCCGCAAGGATCTTGTCCGCGGATTGGTCCTCGTGCGCCGCCCAGCCCGGCATGTACTGGGCGGCCAGATTCTCGAACCCTCGCCCGGTCAAATACTGGATCAAAGCCCCCCGGTTCGCCACGTGGTGACCGAGCCGAACGACCGCGAAGTAACGTTCCAGCGCCTCGTCGAGCGATCCTTCGGACTCCAGGCGGCGCGCGTCAACCACGAGCAACCAGGCGAGGAAGCGGGTGCCCTGAACGTCGTCCAGGTTGGTCCAGTAGGCTACTTGACCCGGGTCGTGAAACACGCACGCCGGTCGCCGAGTCGCCCCCAGCGTGAGCTCGACGACGCCGCGGTTCTTCGCAAGCCACTCGCGCTCGGCCTCCGTCGTGCGATCCCAGCCCCCGAGCCCGAAGCTCTCCCAGTCATCTATCCCCCGCGCCGCCGCCGATGACCCCAGGGGCTCCAGGTCGGCGATCGCCCGGCGATATATGTCCGCGGTGGCGATCGCCTCGGCGGGCACGGGCTCAAGGATCGCTTCCGGCGAGACGCCCGGGCTTACCGCGGGGATCTCGTACGCGCGATGCATGGCGACGCCAGCCGGCAACGCCATGACCGGCAGGCCGAGGAGCATCACGATCGGCAGCCAGGTCCGCCAGCCGCTCCGTTCCAGGACCCAGTCCGGTGCGCGCAGCCACGTGGCGGCGAACAGAAGCCGACGGGCTCCGCACCCCTACCCAGGGAGGAAACAAAAAGGGTTCATCCGGAAAGAGCGTGCGCATAGTGGGGGTCCGGACTCGTGGGGAATCTCTGGGGGACCAGTCCCCCAGACCCCCCCCAGACCCCCTGGGATTTTGGAGTCCCGATCATGGAGCGTATGATCGGGATCGGGTGTCCGAAGTGCAGGAAAAACAATGGCCTCGGACGGGGCACGCCCACCAGAGGCCGGATGCAGCTTCGGCGCACCCTCGGGAAAGGATATCCCTTGCCAGGATGCTTCCCAGCCCCGATCGTGCTACGCCTTGGTTACGATCGGGGCTTCCCAGCATCCCGGCGCGCCGGGACGTTTCTCCAGGCGGTTGCTAGCTTACCGCTCCAATCCCGGCGCGCCGGGAACCAGCTACTTTCGGACACCCGAGCCAGACTTCAGAAAATCCCGCGGCGAAGCCGCGCCTCTCGGCCGGTCGCGGTTCTGACTATGCGCACGCTTCAGCCGGATGAACCCTTTTTTTGGCCTCCCGGCCCAGGTCCGGGACCTCCGGCCGTGCGGTGCGCGCGCGCTAGGGCGAGCCCGAGATTCTTGGCGCGGCGCTTCGCGAGACGCGGTCCCCGGGCTAGAATCACGGTTTCGTCACGTGCCATCGAAGCCCGAGCAAGGATCGAGGTTCCGGCGTGAAAGTGCTGGTGGTCGGCAAGGGGGGACGCGAGCATGCGCTGGTGTGGAAGCTCGCGCAGAGCCCGCGCGTCACGGCGGTGTTCTGCGCGCCGGGCAACGCGGGAACGGCCCAAGACGCCGTCAACGTGCCGATCGATGTGTGGGATCCGAACGACCTGCGTTTCCAGAAAATCACCCAATTCGCCCTTAAAGAGAAGATTGACCTGGTGGCGGTCGGCCCGGAAGAGCCGCTCATGCATGGCATCGTGGACCGCCTCGAGGCGGCTGGCCTCAGGGTGTTCGGACCCAAGCGGGCGGCCGCGCAGCTCGAGGCGAGCAAGGTGTTCTGCAAGGAATTGCTCCGTCACGCGGGCATCCCGACCGCTGCGTTCCGAGTGTTCAACTCCGCCGAAGCCGCCGAGCGCTCTCTGCGAGAGCGCGAGGAGGCGCCGCTTGTCGTTAAGGCCGACGGCCTGGCCGCCGGCAAGGGGGTGGTGGTCTGCAACGACCGCGCGGCGGCGCTCCAGGCGATCGAGCGCATCATGCGCGCGCGAGAGTTCGGCGCTGCCGGCGACCGCGTGGTGATCGAGGAGAAGCTTGAAGGCGAGGAGGTGAGCATACTCGCCGTCACCGACGGACGAACGATCGTCCCCCTCGAGTCAGCCCAGGACCACAAGCGTGCGTTCGACAACGACGAGGGACCGAACACGGGGGGCATGGGCGCCTACTCACCCGCGCCCATGGTAGATCCCGCCGTGATGGCGGAGATCGAGTCGAGAATCCTCGTTCCCACCGTTCATGCCATGAAGCGCCGCCGCACGCCGTTTCGCGGCGTCCTTTATGCCGGTCTCATGATCACCCCACAGGGGCCGAAGGTCCTCGAGTTCAACGTCCGGTTCGGCGACCCGGAGACGCAGCCGCTGGTCATGCGGCTGGAGAGCGACCTGTTCGAGCTCTTTGAGGCGACGCTGGATGGGAGGCTCGCGGCCGCCGAGCCATTGCGCTGGGACACGCGTCCGGCCGTCTGCGTGGTGCTCGCCGCCGAAGGGTATCCCGGTCCCTACGTGAAAGGAGCCCCCATCCGCGGCCTGGACAACGCGGCGGCGGTGCCCGACACGAAGGTCTTTCACGCGGGCACGACCCTGCGGGATGACCAGGTGGTCACCGACGGCGGACGGGTGCTCGGCGTCACGGCGCTGGGCAACTCGATGGCCGAGGCCAAGGGGCGCGCTTACGAGGTAGTGCGCATGGTGCGCTTCACCGGTGCCTGGTGCCGCCACGATATCGCCGACAAGGCGCTGGCCCGCTTGCGCAGCGAGTGACGACGGCCCTGGGCGTGCCACCCGGGGGTTTCCGCACGCCACCGAGATCCTTCGCTGCGCTCGTGCCTCGCTGCGCTCAGCATGACAGAGCAGGCGCGCCCGGTGCTTGAGCGCAGAGGACCACCCGGTGAATCCTTCGCTCCGCTCGTACCTCGCTTTGCTCAGGATGACAGGCTTTGCCCCGGCGCATCGGCGCGGGACGGGATCCTAGCCGTCGTCGTCGTCGTCGAGGTCGGCGAACGGCCCTTGCATCTCGCGCAGATCCTGCGCGTCGATGCGCTCTTCGAACTCGCGGATCCAGAATTCGCTGTCGGCCGCGGCGTGCGCGCGCGGTTTTTCTTCGGGCTCGTCCGGCGCCGCGGGTTTTTGCCGCCGCCGCGCCGCCATCCGGCGCAAGAACTCCTCGCTCTCGACCGACTCGGCGCCGCGCCGCTTGGCGGCGGCGCGGATGCGGTGGTCCGTCGAGACGACGACGAGCTGCTTGGGGGCCGGCTCGCGGCGGATTTGCTGCTCGATCCACGCGTCCGCCTTGTCCTCACCTGCGGCGAACTCGATGCGAATTCCGTGGAAGATCGCGGTCGCGGCATCGTCGCACTCGCGCGGCTGGGACGCGTCGAACACCACGGTGGTCCGGGCTGCTTCGTCGCCGAGCGATCCGGCGAGCATCCCGAGCAGTGCCCGCCGCGCCTTCTCCAGCCCGCCGGGCCCGAAGCGGTCCTTCATGAGATCGGCGGCGTGCATCAGGTTGTAGCCGTCGATCAGGATGGGCATGACCCGCCCACTCCGTCGCGCAGGGCGACCGGGCGTGGCGCATGCCCCTCGGCAATGTGCTTCACGACCCCGCCGACCAGGACCGTGTGGGCGCGTCCACGCAGCTTCCAGCCGCCGAAGGGGGTGTTGCGGCTCTTCGAGCGGAACCGTTCCGGGTCGATCGTCCATTCCACCTGGGGATCGATGATCGTCACGTCAGCGTCCGCGCCGGGGGCGAGCGTGCCCTTGGGGATACCGAGTACGCGGGCGGGGTTGATCGTGAGCTTCTCGATGAGCTCGGGCCAGTCGAGGTGGCCGGGCTCGATGAGCGCCTGCACGCAGAGCGGGATGAGGGTCTCGAGGCCGATGATGCCGAACGGCGCCTGGTCCAGCTCGCGCGCCTTCTTCTCGGGCGCGTGCGGCGCGTGGTCGGTCGCGATGACGTCGATCGTGCCGTCGGCCAGGGCCTCGATGAGCGCGCGGACGTCCTCGCGGGTGCGCAGCGGCGGGCTCATCTTCGCGTTCGAGTCGAATCGCTCCATGCATTCGTCGCTGAGCACGAAGTGATGCGGGCAGACCTCGGCGGTGACGCGCACGCCGCGTTTCTTGCCCTGCCGCACCAGCTCGGCCGAGCCGGCGGTCGAGACGTGCAGGACGTGCAGGCGGCCGCCGGTCGCCTCGGCGAGCATGATGTCGCGCGCGACCATGATTTCTTCGGCCACGCGAGGCATGCCCGGCAGCCCGAGCTTCATCGACACGAACCCCTCGTTCATGACCCCTCCGCGCGTGAGCTCACGCACCTCGGCATGCGTGAGGATCGCGCGATCGAACATCCCGGCGTATTGCAGCGCACGCCGCATGACCTCCGCCGATTCGATCGGCGCGCCGTCGTCGGTGAAGGCGACCGCGCCCCCTTCGACCAGCTGGCCGAGCTCCGCCAGCTCTTCGCCGCGGCGCCCCTTGGTCACGGCGCCGATCGGGAAGACGTTGGCCAGGCCAGCGCGCTTGGCCTGGAGGTACACGAACTCGGCGAGCTCGCGGGTGTCGATGGCCGGCTCGGTGTTGGGCATGCAGGCGACCGACGTGACGCCGCCGGCCAGCGCCGCGGCCGCCCCCGTGGCGATCGTCTCGCTCTCCTCGCCCCCCGGCTCGCGCAGGTGCACGTGCATGTCGATCAGGCCCGGGCAGACGATCATGCCCGAGGCGTCGATGACACGCTGCGGCTCCGCGCCGCCCGCCTCAAGGCCGAGCACCCTGCCTGCGGCGATGAAAAGATCCGCCTCGCGATCGATCCCCTGCGACGGATCGATGAGCCGGCCGCCCTGAATCACCGTGACGCTCAAAGGACCACCCCCTTGCCCGTGCCCGCGGGTTGCTCAGGCTATTCCTTCGTCCTGCCGGTCACCAGGTACAGCACCGCCATGCGCACCGCCAGGCCGTTGGTGACCTGCCGGAGCACCGCCGAGTGCGGTCCGTCGGCGACCCCCGGCGTGAGCTCGACCCCGCGGTTGATCGGGCCCGGCGCAAGGATCAGGATGTCCGGCTTCGCGCGCCGCATCCGCTCCTCGGTCACGCCGTAGAGCGCGAAGTACTCGTGGATCGACGGGAACAGGCTGGTCCTCTGCCGCTCGAACTGGATGCGCAGCACGTTCACCACGTCGCAGCGCGGCAGCACGTCGTCCAGTCGGTACGCCACCTCGACGCCCAGCCGCTCGAGCGTGGCGGGCACCAGCGTCGCAGGGCCGCAGGCGATGACGCGGGCGCCGAGCTTGGTGAGGGCCCAGATGTTCGAGCGCGCCACCCGGCTGTGCGCGATGTCGCCGATCAGCCCCACGGTCAGCCCGGCGACCCGCCCCTTGAGCTCGCGGATGGTGAAGACGTCGAGCAGGCCTTGCGTCGGGTGTTCGTGCGCACCGTCGCCGGCGTTCACCACGCTGCATCCCAACGCCCGCGCCAGCACGTGCGGGGCGCCGGGGGTCGAGTGCCGCACGACCATGATGTCCGCGCCCATGGCCTCGAGATTGCGCGCCGTATCGATGAACGATTCCCCCTTCGAGGTGCTCGAGCCGGCCGTGGTGAAGTCGACCGTGTCGGCACTCAGCCGCTTGGCGGCCAGGTTGAAGCTGGACCGCGTACGCGTCGAGGGCTCGAAGAAGAGGTTCACGACGACCCGGCCCTGCAGCGTCGGCACCTTCTTGCGCGATCGCGCCGACACCTCCTTGAAGCTGGCGGCGGTGTCGAGCACAGCCTCGATCTCCCAGCGCTCAAGCCCCTCCAGATCGAGCAGGTGTTTGCGGTTCCAGGTGTGAGCGCTCGGCGCCTGCAACGCTGTCTCGCTGCTTGCGGAACTCATCGCCGGTCCCCCTCGTCACCCCGTGTCTCCTTGCGCACCTCGTCCACGCCATCGACCTCGCGCACCCGCACCAGGATGCGGTCGCCCGCCGCCGTATCCAGCCGCGCCGCGCAGTAGTCGGGCTGGATTGGCAGCTCGCGGTGGCCGCGGTCGACCAGGACCGCGAGACGGATGGCGGCGGGGCGGCCGAGGTCGCAGATCGCGTCCATGGCCGCGCGCACGGTACGGCCGGTGAAAAGAACGTCGTCGACCAACACAATCTCGCGGCCGTCCACGCTGAAGGAGACATCCGTCCCATGCAGCACCGGCGCGTGCGCGATCTGCCCCACGTCGTCCCGGTAGAGCGCGATATCGACCGCACCGACCGGCGCCTCGACCGAATGCTTCTCCGCGAGACGCCGCGCCAGGCGCGCCGCCAGCGGCACTCCGCGCGTGCGGACCCCGACCAGGGCCAGCGCCAGGCCGGGGCGCTGCCCGCCGCGGATCGACCGCGCAAGGTCATCCAATGCCCGAGCCATCTGCTCGGCACTCAGCAGTGCGCTGTGCGGTGCTACCATGAGCCGTGAGTTGTCGGAAGCGTCCTTGGGGAAGGCCGCAGACCTGTTCCGCGCGCCCGGATCCTAGCAGGGGCATGCGCGCCGTTCAAGGGACCGGCCACCCCTCCTCCCCGACCAGCCGGACGAACACGCAGCCGCAAAGCTCCTCGGCGATCGGCCGGTTCGCGGACTTGGTAATCAGCTTGAGTTCCTGCTGCTCTTGGGCGCCGATGGGGACGACCATGCGTCCCCCCTCGCGCAGCTGGGCGAAGAGCCGGCGTGGCAGCTCGGGCGCCATGGCGGTCACCACGATGCGATCGAACGGCGCCTCCTCGGGCCAGCCCAGCGTGCCGTCGCCGATCGCGTAGCGGATCCGCTGGTAGCACAGCGTGTCCAGCACCGCGCGGGCGCGCAGCGAGAGCGCCGCGATGCGCTCCATGGTGAACACCTCCGCCCCCAGCTCGGCCAGCACCGCCGTCTGGTAGCCGCTGCCGGTACCGATTTCGAGCACGCGGTGGCCCGGCTCGATCGCCAGCGCTTGCGTGGACAGCGCGACAATGTAGGGTTGGCTGATCGTCTGGTCCGCGCCGATCGCGAGGGCGGAATCACCGTAAGCCCGCGCGCGCAGCTCGGGCGGGATGAACCACTCGCGTCGCACCCGCCCCATCGCCGCGAGCACGCGCTCGTCCACGATGCCGCGCGCGCGCAGCTGGTGTTCCGCCATCTGCTGTCGTTGCGCCTCGTAATCCATGGCAACCAGAGTACCGCGCTCGATCGGCGGGCGGGAGGGCTAGCCTGCTAGGGACAGCGGCGGAAATCCTTGATGTGTACGTCGACGCGGGTGGTTCCCTGAAAGAAGTTCAGGTGCGGGCTGAACGCGACATCGTATCGGACGCCGGCGACCAGTTCATCGGCCCGCTCGGCCATCCCGAACGCGACCGCGCGCACGGCGGCCCCGTTCTGCCGCAGGACGAACGCGAGATGCCGCTCGCCGCCGCCGATCCGCTTGGCCGGCCCGGCCAGCTCGACCTGCGCGGCCATGAGCAGCGGGCGACGGTTGCCGGCGCCGAAAGGGGCCAGGTTCTCGATGTCCCGGATGAGCCGCTGCGTAATGTCTCCCAACGGTATCTCGGCGTCGATCGCCAGCTGCTCGACGAGCTCCTCCTCGCGCAGGTGCTCCGCGGCGTAGCGGCAGAACGCCTCGCGGAACCGCGCCAGGTTTTCGGGGCGGAGCCGAAGACCGGCAGCCGCCGCGTGCCCGCCGAACGTCTCGAGCACGTCCGCACACGCCTCGAGCGCCCGGTACAGGTCGAAGCCGGGAATCGAGCGGCCCGAGCCCTGGCCCATTCCGTCGGACAGCGCGATGAGAATGGTCGGCCGCCAGTAGCGCTCGACCATACGGCCGGCCACGATGCCAATCACCCCCACGTGCCAATCGTTCTTGCCGAGCACAATGGCCCGGTCGCGGCCGAGGTCGTGCTCGAGCTCCGCGAGCTCGCGGGCCTCGTGCGCGATCCGCCGCTCGACCGTTTGACGCAACTCGTTCTGCGAGTGCAGGTAGCGGGCCAGCTCGTCGGCGCGATGGGCGTCACGCGTGGTGAGCAGCTCGACGGCCAGCCGCGCCTGGCCCAACCGCCCGGCCGCGTTGATCCGCGGCGCCACCCGGAACGCAATATCCTCGGCGTCGATGCGGCCGGTGTCGGCCAGCTCGGACGTGCGCAGCAAGGCCGCCAGACCCGTCGACGGCTGGTGCTTCAGACTGATCAGGCCGTGCCGCACCAGCACCCGGTTCTCGTCCTGGAGCGGCACGACGTCGGCCACCGTGCCGAGCGCGGCGAGGCTCACCGCTTCAAGCAGGAAGTCGCGAAAGCGGGGCGAGACCTGACGCGCGCCGTCCAGCTGCTGCGCGATCGCCCAGGCCAGCTTGAACGCCACGCCGGCGCCGGCCAGATAGCCGAACGGATACCGGCTGCCGGGCAGCCGCGGGTGCACCAGGCAGTCGGCTTCGGGCAGCGTGGCCCCGAACTCGTGGTGGTCCGTGATGATCAGTTCC
>JBGPMX010000154.1:0-9025 GCA_041487215.1 Planctomycetia bacterium
ACTTTAGCGGCGACCGGCTCGCCAACAGCCGGGTCATCTTCGAAAAGCCGGCCACGGTCGCGTGCAGCCCGGACGGCGCCTGGATCGCACTCTGGGACTCGACCATCGCCGCCTGGCACGTGCCGAGCGGCACACTCGCGTGGGAACGCCCCGCGCCCGGCTCGGCGCCGGACGCGCCGTACCAGGCCATCGCCTGGAGCCCGGACGGTCGCATGCTGGCCGCCGCGCGGCGCGACGAGGCGCGGGTCGAGCTCTGGAGCATGCCGGCCGGCGAGCTGGTTCGGGCGATCAACCTGGATGACACGCTGCCCGCGGACCCGGCGGACGGCCCGGCCGTCGCGTCGCTCGCGTTCAGCTCTGACAGCCAGTGGATTGCGTGCGCATGCGCGGACGGCGCCGTGCGGCTGCTCGAAGCGTCCAGCGGCAGGGTCGCACGCCGGCTCGCGCGCCACGCCGGCCCGGTGCGCTGGGTCGCCTTCGCGCCGGCCGGCTGGATTGCATCGGCCGATGCCCATGAGATCTGGCTGCGCGATGCGCCGCGCGGCGAGCTGCTCGGCGTGCTGGTGCGGAGCCGGGAGCCGCTGCGCTGCTCCGCGTTGGACCCGAAGGGCAACGTGCTGGTCACGGCCGACCAGTCGGGCCGCGTGCGCACCTGGCGGCTGCCGTCCAGCGAGATGCACGAGGTCGTGGGCAACGGCCCGTCCCGCGTGACGTCGCTTGTCGCCAGCCGTGAGGCGGGCTGGATCGCGTGGGCTGACGAGCAGGGCTACGTGGCCTGGACCGAGAGTGCCGAGGACCCGGTGGTGCAGCGTTTCCCGAGCGGCCTCAACCGAGTGCGGCTCGCGGCCAGCCCCGACGGCCGCACGCTCGCGATCGCCGGCTGGGGCAAGACGCCCATCCTGGTCCGCGCCATGCCCGGCGGCGAGACCAAACCGATCGGCGCCGACGCGGCGGCGGTCGAGGCGGTCGCGTTCATCGGACGCGACCGGCTGGCGACCGCGCACGCCGACGGCACGCTGGCCATCTGGAACCCGGTGACTGCGCAGCTCTACGCCACCCTGTCGGCGGGCGCCCTCACCTCGCTGGCAGCGAGCTCGGACGGCCGGTGGCTTGCGGGCGGCGCGGCAGACGGAACGGTGCATCTCTGGGACGCCTCCATGCATCACAGCAGCATCCCCGCGGCGCACGCCGCGCGCGTGCGGCGCGTGGCCTTCGCCCCGGACAACGCCTCGGTCGCCAGCGCCGCCCAAGATGGCACGGTGCGTCTCTGGCGGCTCGCCGGCCTCACACCCGAGTTCGCTTGCGACGCCACCGGGGTTGCCGTGACCGATCTGGCCTTCTGCCTGGACGGCGCACTGCTTGCATGTTCCGGTGAAGACCGGCACGTCGCGCTGTGGTCCAGAACCCGCGGCGCCCGGATCGGCGTGCTGACCGGGCTGTCGCCGGGGCCGCTCGAGCTGCTGGCCGCGAGCGCGGATGGGCGACGCCTCTTTGCCGCGGGTGGTCCGCGCGACAAGAACCTGCCACCGGCGGGGGGGGTTGAAGCGTGGGATATGGCCGTGCTGCGGCGCGAGATCAGCGCGGCCGGTCTGCCGGAGTTCTGAGAAGGGGGAAGCGGCGGATGAGATTCGGGCCCAGCGCGCTTGATCCATAAAAACGCAAGGGCCGGTCGAGAGGGGAGACGACCTCTGACCGGCCCCTGGTGGTTGCGGTCGCCCGGGCACCCGAGACGCCTAACGTCCCAAGATCCGCCTGGACCGCATGCTCATCGGCTCCGTGGGCACCGGCTGCAGCCGCGACTGCGGGGTCGGCTGCATGATACCCCCCTCGATGGTTTCCGTCGGGCCGTAGTAGGCGCCCGTCGGCGGCAGGGCCGCGCCGCCGCCGCACGTGCTGCACGGCGTCTCGCAGCAGCGGTCCCGATGGCACAGGCCCTTCACCCAGCCGACCAGCTTCTGACCCAGGTGCGGCCGGCAGGAATCACACGGGTTACACGCCGGCCTGCACGGTTCGCACGCCGGCCTGCAGGGCGCGCAGGCCGGTTTGCACGGGGCGCAGGCCGGCTTGCACGGTTCGCAGCAGTTGTCGCGGTGGAACAGACCGCCGGCCCAGGCGGAGTTCGCCAGTGCGATCGTGAGTCCGAGCGCGAGGGTCGGGGCGACCAGTCTCTTCATCTGCCAGTTCCTTTCTTGTCGGTTTTGGGACCTCGTGACGGCCGCGTTGGCCGCTCAGTTCGGGGTCGCCGTAACTCTGCCCTATAAGACTCGATTTGCAAACACCGCACTCCAAGAGCGTGAAACTGGCGGAGCGCGCGAATCTTGCCGGCCCGCGCCGTCTCGGACGCGCGAGAACCGGGGGTTCGCGCAAAGTTTGCCGCCCCGCGGAGAAGGCCCGCTGCGCACACGAACGTCCTGACACCGTGCGCAACCAGCCGGCCGGCCCCGGACTCGGCGCTGCTGCGTGTCCCGCCTCCCCCGCCCCCGTGGCACCCCGGACGGTGCACGCTGAAACCCGTCAACGTTACCGCCCGGCCAGCGCGCGGTTGGCGCGCTCCAGCTCCTGCGGGCTGCCGATGTCGATCCAATCGGCCGACGTTTTCCAGCCGAAGAGTGGGATGCGGCGGTGCACCCATTCGACGTACGAGCCGGTCTTGTCCGGATCGTTGCCTTCGTCCAGGTAGCGGCGGATGAGCGGGACGTGCTCGCGACGGAACGCATACACGCACGTAGAGATGAGGGTGCTGCGCGGCCGCGCTGGTTTCTCTTGGAACGCGATGACGCGGTCGCTCGCGTCCAGCTCGACCACGCCGTACAGGCGCGCGAGCTCGAGCGAGCCGACGTCGTACAGCACCAGGGAAGCCCCCCGGCGTTCGAAGCCACCGAGGAAGTCGTTGAGGTCGAAGGTGAACAGGTTGTCGCCGCCCAGGATGAGCAGGTCATCGCTCGCGAGCCTGGCGTCATCGATGGCGCACTGAACGTCCCCCATCGCCCCCAGCCGGTTTTCGTTCGATGTGGTGCCGTCGTTCACGACGCGGACCGGGAAGCGGAACGCGGCGCCGTCCCGCCACGTCTCGAACGCCGCCGCGAACCGGGCGTTGGTCACGATCGTGAGCTGCCGTACCGACGGGACAGCGGCGACGCGCTCGGCGATCCGGTCCAGGATCGTCCGGCCGGCGACGGGCAGCAGCGGTTTGGGAGTGTTGAGCGTGAGCTCCCCCAGGCGGGTTCCGTAACCACCGGCCAGGATCAGTGCCTGCATGGTCGTCTCCTTGACTCTTGCGGGGGCCTGTGTACCAGTCAGAATCCGACCCGCTGCGCTTCCTGCTCATGGAGCACTGGCAGAGCAAGGCCGACTGGGAGGCGCACCGCGAGCGCCGCGCCTTCCGCGCGATTTACCAGCCTCGGGTGCTGCCGCGCGTGCTTCGGGAACCGCACGTCTCGGTTCGGGTCGAGTGAGCAGGGATCGCGGCCATGGCCGTCGCCGCGGCGCCTGCTGTCGCAGGCTGCGCGCTCAGAAACCGCGCGCGCGCCGGATCGACTCGAAGTCACGCAGCTGGTAGCCGATGCGGGTGTAATCGAGCAGTCGGAGCAGGGCGCGCAGCGCGACGCCCATGCCGTCCGCGCCGCTGAAGCCGCCGAACTGGCCGCCGCCTTTGAGGTGCGGCTCGAGCTCCAGGAACACGCCGGGCACGCCGAGCGCCGCCAGGCGATCCGCCAGCGACGGGATAACCGCCCGGAAATCGCGCAGGATGGTCTCGTGCGCGCTGTCCCCCTCGTCGGCCGGCACGAAGTTCTTCAGCCGCTCCTCGTCCACCGTCCCCGTCCACTGCAGCTTCGGGTCAATGCGGTAGTCCTTGATGTGCATCCAGCCGATGCCGTGCCGCATCGCCTGGTACTCGGCCACCACCTCCGCGCGGGGCATGTTCTGCGTGGACAGGTTGCCGCCGTCGAAGATGAGCACGAGATGCGGGTGGCTCACGCGGCGGTAGATCTCCGCGAGCATCAGGCCGTTGCAGCCCACCAGGTTCGCCTCGACCTCGAGACCGAACACAATTCCCTCGCGCGCACAGCGATCCACGATCGCGGCGATCTGTTCGGCGGCTTGAGGCACATGCCGCACCGGGTCCTCGCCGCGCGGCGGGTAGAACGAGAACCCGCGCACGAGCCGCGTGTCGAACGCGTGCGCGAGATCCATCGCGCGCTGCACGTCCTGCTCGAGGTACTTCGGAAACGGCACGTACGCATTGCGGGTGCCGTCTTCCGTATCGAGTAGTTTCACCTTGCCGATCGGCGAGCCGACCGACGCCACGCGCATGCCGTACGCGGCGTGCAGCCGCACCAGCTCGGCGATCTCCGCGTCGCTCAGCTTCATGACGTTCTTCACGCCCTGACCGACGTCCACGAACCGGGGGCTGTAGTACTCGAGCCCGAGCGCCGCGAACACGCTCAGCTCTTCCACGGCCCCCTTGCCCAGGGCCGCCTCGTCGGCGAATCCGCTCAGGATCACAGTCGGCTCGGATTGCATCGCTCTCCTCGATAGACGCAGAGGTCTGCGAACAGCAGCCATGGCGCCACGACGCGCCGCAGACCGGCGTATTATCGCGCCGCGCCGTTCCGCAGGGAAGCCGCGCGTGCGGTGACATAGAAGTAGCAATCACACGAACCGTCCCGAGCCGAACAGCCGGGGCAAAAAAACTTCCAGGCGCAAAGAATGTGGCCGCGCGGCGACGGAATGGGGCGGATGACCACAACCGATGTGCTCTACGCCATCCTATTGACACTCGACGCCCTAGGAGGGCTCTGCGGACCGGGTTCGAGAAGCGATACGGTTTGACTGCCCCCTGCGGGGGCACGCGTGCCCGTGCGAAAGCAGCACGATCGGGGCAAAATCCTCGGCGGGCGCGTGCTGGCACAGGGTTCGCTGGAGCACAAGGGGATTTGGCGCCGCGGCCCATGCCGTGCGACATACAGATGGCACTGAAGCACGATCGGTCGAGGCGGAGCCCGACTGCGGCAGGCACGAGCTGAAATGCGCGGGGAATCGTGACGCGCGAGCGGCGGGCGACGGGTACGGTCCGCATAGGGCAGAGTGGCGCAAGAGCACGGCGGCAGCTCGCGGGATGAGGGGTTCTCGCTTGCAGGTTGGGCACAGGGCATGCCGAGTTCCGGCGCGACCGCAGTCGCCGGTTGCGGCCTCAAGAGCCAAAAGCGGGCGCCCAAGGCGGGGCCGCCAGAGCCGGCGGGCACGGACGCGGGGTGGGAATGGTGGCTGGCGTGCGCGATCAAAAGAAAGGGATGTGGGCGCAACTAAACTGATCGCTTGATCTTAAATAGACCACCCTTTTATCCCAACTTTTTTGTCTTTTTTGATTTGACAATATGCACGGGATGTACGTATCTTCCGGATTAACTTTTTGCGACGCAAAACTCCCAAGTTATCTATTATTGGTACCATTTTAGCACTGTGATGCGTAGGGATTCTACGCAGAACTTGCACTTTACTCTTTGTAACGTGCTGAGCGGCCCTCTCCCAGTTGGTTCGATCGGGCTGACGTGAGCCCTTTCGAGGGTCCTCGAGGGACAAGTCGTGGGGGGCAAGGGCTGGTTCAGAAGCTTTGCGTGTATGACTACTTTTGCTGCAGGGAGGATCACCATGAGTCGAGTTGGTTCGCTGGGTCGTATCTGCATGGGGGTGGCGGCTGCCGCGTGGGGGCTGTCTGCGGCTCCGGCGTGGGCTTACCACCACGGCCACGGGAGCTCCGGTGGCAGTTCGGGTGGCAGCTCCGGTGGCTGGTCGAGCGGTGGCTCGAGCGGCGGGTCGCACCACCACCGCCATCACTGGGGAAGCCACGGGTCGTCGGGCGGCTCCCATGGGGGCAGCTCGGGTGGCTGGGGAAGCTCGGGGGGCGGCATGGCGGGCGGTGCCGGTTATGGCACGCCCGGCCCCGGCGCCGAGGGCGGCGGCGATATGGGCGATCGGATGGAGGGGCATGACGGTGGGCGGATGGAAGGCCGCGGCCCGCGCGGAGCGGCTCCGGCTCCGGCACCCGCTCCGGCTCCGGCGCCGGCTCCTGCTCCCGCACCGAAACGCGAGGGGGCAGCCCGTCTGAACATTACGGTGCCCGCAACCGCTCGGATCTTCATCCAGAATCGCCTCACGCGCTCGACTGGCGCGTCGCGTCACTTCGTCTCGCCGTCGCTCGCACGCGGCGCCGAGTACGTCTATGACGTCCGCATCGAGCTCGACGAGGGAGGGCGACTGCTGAGCAAGTCGCAGCAAATGCGAGTCCGCGCCGGCCAGGTCCTTGACCTCGCCGTCAGCGGCTCCGATCTGGTACCGTCTGAGCTTGTGGCTAGCACTCGGTAGTCGTTACAATTCTCCGCCTGCATTGTCCGGGGAGAGGGTCGAGCCCAACTCGGCCCTCCCCCCGGCTCTTTTGGTCCTTCCTGAGTTCGATCTTTTTGCGCAGCCCCACGGAATCGGGAGTCGGAGCGCGTGCAGAGGCAGGGCTTGCGCGCGGAAACACACGGAGGAAAATCATGATCAGCGCCATGCTGACCACCATCGTGCTGGTGGTCGCGTCCGAGGTCGCCGCGATGCCGGCCTGGCATATGAGCTACCCGCAGGCCCTCGCCGATGCCGCACGAGCGGACAAGCCGCTCTTTATCGTGTTCGGGGACGGATCGCAGTTCGTCACACGGTTCCTGAACCGGGAGCCGTACCAGAGCGACGCCGTCGAGCGCGCCCTCTCGGCGGACTACGTCCGGATGTTCGTCGATACGAGCACCGAATCGGGACGGGCGCTGGAAGCCGAGTTCGGCGCCCGCGATCCCTCGCGCCTGGTAGTCTTGGACCGCTCCGGGCGTTGGCAGGTGTACCGCCGATCAGGAAACCATACTTCCGACCAGGTGCTGGCGGTGCTCGCGGAGTACCGCACGGCGCGAGTGGTCCGGGCGGAGCCCGTCCGGCCGGTTTCGGTGTACCGCGCCTGGGGCGAGGGGATGCCGACCATTCCCTGCAGCACCTGACGGTAGCCAACCCACGTGCCAGTTGGCACATCGCCGTCCGTTTGAGTCGCTGACATGCCGAAGCGCGTTGAACCGCCGGTGGCCGCGGCGCCCGCCGTGACGTTCCCGCGTCCGCTGCGCTGGGCGCTGACGGCCTGGATCGTGTTCCACTTCACGGCGGTGGTGATCGCTCCGGCATCGGTCGATCCCAGTTCGACGCTGCTGCAGGAGAGGGTCTGGCCCTTGGTCCGGCCCTACCTGCAGCTCGTGTTCTTGAACCACGGGTACCACTACTTTGCCCCCGAGCCCGGCCCGAGCACGCTGCTCTCGTACACGCTCGAATGGGACGACGGGCGGACCGAGCAGGGGATGATCCCGAACCGCGGCATCCATCCCCGCCTGCTGTACCACCGCTACTTCATGCTCACGGAGTTCCTGAACTTCATCGGCCTGGGGCTCGACCCGGATGCGCCGCAAGACAGCGCGGATCCGGCGGATCCGGCGGATCCGGCGGCGCAGGCCGAGCAGGGCCAGTGGCTGCGCGCCTACGCCCGGCACCTTTGCCACGCGCACGGCGCTAACTCGGTCGTGCTCACACGCGTGGTCCGCACGCTGCCCACCATGGAGGAGGTCCGCGACGGCATGAGCCTCGCGGACCCGCAGCACGTCACCGAGACGCCGCTCGGAACCTTCCGCTGTGATGAGTTGTGATGTTACAGTGAAGGCCCCGAGCGGGTCATGAGTGAGGCGTCGGGATGGCAGCCGTCGTGCGACAAGTTGTTGACAGCGTGGAAGATTGGGCCCGCGGTATTGCACGCGGCTGGTCCTCCTTCTGGTTCACGCCGCAGGACCCGACAACGCTCGGCGCCATACGCATCTTGACCGGCCTGATGCTGCTCTACACTCACGCGGTGTGGGGGCTCGATCTCCGGTCCTTCTTGGCGCCGGACGCGTGGACTGGTGCGCAGGCGGTGCGTGCGTTCGAGGCGGGGAGCACGATGCTCTCCTACCTCTGGTACGTCCCGCCGGACTGGCTCGGGGTCGCGCACGCCTGCGCCATGATCGTGCTCGCGCTCTTCACGATCGGGCTCTTCACCCGTGTCAGCTCGATCCTCTCGTTCATCATCCTGCTCTCCTATGTGAACCGGGCCCCGGCGGCCCTCTTCGGGCTCGACCAGATCAACGGGATGCTCACGCTCTACCTCGCGATCGGGCCGAGCGGTGCGGCGCTCTCCGCCGACCGTGTCTGGCAGCGCTACGTGGCCGCGCGGCGCTGGCTCGCGTCGGGCGGCAGCGGCGAGCTGGACCTGGGGCCGCGGCCGAGTGGCGCGGCGAACCTCGCCGTGCGGCTGATCCAGGTGCACATGTGCGTCATCTATTTTTTCGCCGCGAGCTCCAAGCTGCTCGGCCCCGCCTGGTGGGATGGGACCGCGATCTGGTTGGCAGCCTCGAGCTACGAGTACCAGTCCTGGGATCTCACCTGGCTGGCCTTTCATCCGCTCCTGGTCAACCTGATGACACACCTCTGCGTGCTCTGGGAGCTGTCGTTCTGCGCGCTCATCTGGGTGCGGCCGCTCCGCCCGCTCGTCCTGCTGGGGGCGGTCCTTCTCCACCTGGGCATCGGCCTGTTCATGGGCATGATCACGTTCGGCCTGATCATGCTGGTGGGCTGTGTCTCTTTCGTGCCGGCTCGGGCGTTCCGGGCGACGTTCGCTGCGCTGGCGGGCGGGCGCACGCCGCTCACCGTGGTCTACGATGGCCTCTGCGGGCTCTGCACCCGCTCGGCCGCGTGGATCGCGGCGTTCGACGTGAACCGGGCAGTGCGGTTCGTTGATTTCAACCGCGTGAGTCCGGCGAGCGTGCACCCGTCGCTCACACGCGAGACTTGCCTGGGCGCCATGCAGGTGATCGACGCCGAGCGGCGGGTCTTCGCGGGGTACGGCGGGTTCCGTGTGCTGGCCACGCGCCTCCGCGCGCTCTGGCCGGTGGCGTGGGTCTTTTTCCTGCCCGGCGCCTCC
>JBGPMX010000155.1:0-9019 GCA_041487215.1 Planctomycetia bacterium
ATCTTCAACGGTCATTGTCACGGCCTTGCCACCCAGTGCGACCTCGATGACGTCCTGGACATCGCCGACCCGCACGCCGTACCGCGCGGCTTTCTTGCGGTCGATGGTGATGATGAGATAGCCCTTGTTGAAATTCTGGTCGACGGTGACGTCGGCCGCACCGCGCACCTGGCGCACCGCCGCGGCCACCTGCTCGGACACCTGCTGGATCTGGTCCAGATGGTCGCCGAATACCTTGATGCCGATCGGCGTGCGCACACCGGTCGCCAGCATGTCGATGCGGTTGATGATGGGCTGGGTCCAGATATTCGCCCATCCGGGCATGCGCACCGCGGTGTCCATCTCGCTCTGGACATCGCTCTTGAGCTTCTTCCAGAGCAGCACGCGGCGAGCGAACCGCGGGTCAAGCTCGCCGCGCAGTTCCTGCAGCTGGGCGAGGCCCGTGGTGGCGGGGTCGGCTGCGGCGGCGTCAGGCATGGGCGCGCTCGGCGCGTCGGGTCGCCAGTAGCCTTGCTCCTGCGCGGCGTGCTGCAGTTCGGTGATCGCGTGCCAGTCGTACGCGGCGACGGCGCGGTCATAGAGCTCGTTGTCCAGCGCGGCGGCCTGATTCCGCCAGAGCTTGTCGCGTTCCGCGCGGAGCCGGTCGAGCATCCGGGTGAACAGGGTAGGCCGCGCGAGCCCGATCACGTCGCCGGCGTTGGCGATCGCTTCTTGCAAACTGTTCCGCTGCAAAGTGAGCAGGTCGGCATCGAGCTGGACGGCACCGGCTTCCGCGAGTTTTTCGGCCGTGCGCTGGACGGCCAGGTTCACGTCCTCCTGGCTGGGCGCCTTGAGGCGTTCCCCGAGCTCGCGGGCCAGCTCGTCTGCGGTGCGATCGAGCTCGTCGTCGGTGACCGGGCGGAGCAGGCGGCCGGCAGCGGCCCAGCGCCGTGCCAGCTCCGCGCCGAGCGCGCGGGCCAGCCGGGTCGTCAGCGTGCTCTCGAAGCCGCGCTGCCGGTCGACGATGAGCGTTCGCATCGTCTCGTCGAACCGCGCCACCGCGTGCATGGTCGCGGCGTCGATGAGCGGCTGGCGCACGTCGGGCGGGATCTCGGACAACCAGCCCCGTCGTTCCATGGCGCGCAGCACCGTGCGCGTCTGCCTCTCGGCGTCTTCGTAGCGGATCTTGCGCTTGGGCCAGAGCTGCTTGGGCCGCAGGTTCACGACCGTCTCGATCATCTCGAGCGGCGCCGGGTCGGTCGGCGTCTCGGCGCGGCCCGCCTTGCCCACCACCTGCTCGACCTCGGGAAATTCGCGCAGCACCGCGTCGCGTGCCTTGATATCGTCCGCGACCTCGGTGATCGACGCGCGCGGCACGGTGACCGGCATGTCGAGGATGCTCCCCTCGTCGAGCGGCGGCATGTACTCGTGGCCGAGCTGGAAGTAGAGCAGGCCGCCCACGGCCAGGAGCGCGAAGAAGGCGAGGTTCACAGCGCCCGGGTAATTCATCGCCCAGCCGAGCACCGGTTTGTAAATTCCGATCAGGCTACGCACGAGCCAGTTGTCCTCCTCGCTGCGCAGCCGGCCGCGGATGAACGTGGGGATGAGTGCGGGCACGAGTGTGATCGAGAGCACCGCAACTCCCACCATCGCGAAGCTCTTCGTGAACGCCAGGGGGTGGAACGTCTTACCCTCCTGGCCGCGCAGCGCAAACACCGGCACGAACGAGATCAGGATGATCATCACGGAGAAGAAGATGGGACGGCCCACCGTCTTGCACGCCGGAATGACCAGCTCGCGGATGTCTCCGGTCACCTTGCGCTTGCCGAAGTGCGCGGTCAGGTGGTGCGTCGCGTTCTCCACCATCACGATCGCCTGGTCCACCAGGATGCCGATCGAGATCGCGATGCCGGAGAGTGACATGATGTTGGAGGGGATATGGAAGGCCCACATCAGGATGAAGGCGACCAGCACGGCCATGGGGAGCGTCAGGCAGATGACGAACGCGCTGCGGAAGTGCATGAGGATGAGCAGCACGGCGAGCGAGGCGATGATCATCTCGTGCGTCAACACTTCGCTTAGCGTGTGGATCGCCCCCTCGATCAGCCGGGTCCGCTCGTAGAATGGCACGACGCGAACTCGCTCGGGCAGCCCGGTTTGCAGCTGCACGATCTTCTGCTTGATCGCCCGGGTAACCGCGAGCGGGTTCTCGCCGTGCCGCATCATCACCACCCCGCCCACCACCTCGTTGCCGTCCTTCTCAAGCACACTGCGCCGGAACTGGGAGCCGAGTCCGACCGTGGCCACATTGGAAACGTAGATGGGCGTGCCCCGCGCCGGGTCCGCCTTGACGACGATGTCCCGGATATCGTCCACCGAGCGGATCCAGCCGACGCTGCGCACAAGGTACTCGGCGTTGCCCTTCTGGATTACCCGGCCACCCACGGCCGAGTTCGAGCGCGCGACAGCAAAGAACAGCTCGCCCAGGGTCACGCCGTACGCGCGGAGCTTGTTCGGGTCGACGTCGATCTGGTACTCGATCGGGAAGCCGCCGACCGAGGCGACCTGCGCCACGCCGGGGACCGAGTTGAGCTGGTAGCGCACGTACCAGTCCTGGATGCTGCGCAGGCGGCCGAGGTCATAGCCGTCCCCCTCGACGGTGTACCAGAAGATCTGGCCGAGCGCGGTAGCGTCCGGGGCGAGGTACGGGACCACGTCCGGGGGCAGGAATGTGCTACTCAGGGCCAACCGCTCGAGCACGCGTTGCCGCGCGAAGTAGAAGTCGATGTTGTCATCGAAGATGACATTGATCATCGAGAAGTTGAACTCGCTCGACGATCGCACCGCCTTCACGCCGGCCAAGCCCTGCAGGTTCACCGAGAGCGGGTAGGTGATCTGGTCCTCGATCTCGCGCGGGCTCCGGCCCATCCAGTCCGTGAACACGATCACCTGGTTCTCGGACAGGTCCGGGATCGCGTCGACCGGCGTGTGGATGACCGCGTAGATCCCCGCCGCCACAACGACAAGCGCAAGGATGATGACCAGAAAGCGGTTGCGGATCGAGAACTCGATGATGCGTTCGATCATGGGTCGTGCCTACCCGGAGATCCTTCGCTCCGCTCGTTCCTCGCTGCGCTCAGGATGACAGCTGCCACTTGTCATTCCAAAAGTGATGGGGCTAGCGCCGGTCGGTGGCGGAGCGATGCAAGCGCTGTTCCGCGAGTCGAGCGAGGATCTTGTCGGCGTCCTTGCGCGCCTGGCTCTCGCAGCCCGCGCAGCACAGGAAGACGGGCTGGCCGTTGAGCGTGGTCTTGAACGGCGCGCCCATCGACCCCAGCGGCTCGCCGCTGATGGGGCAGGCGGCCTGTTCGAGCGCCAGCTGCCGATCTTGCGGCGTCAGGCCGGCGATGTTCTTGAGTGCATCTGGGGGCAAGCTGGCGCTGCGGTGCCCTGGTGCAGCGACGCCGCTTATTCCGGCCGGGTGCGCGACGCCGGGATGCTGCGTGGAGCCGTGACCGCCGCCGGCAGCGCCCAGGTAGGTGGACGCGGCCCCGGTTTTGAGCCGAGTCTCCGCATCGATCAGGAAGGCGCCGGACGCCGCGACGTGCTGGCCCGCGTCCAGCCCCTTGAGCACCGGGTAAAAGTCGCCGGCGCGCGCGCCGAGCTCCACCTCCACCCCTTCGTACAGACCCGGCGCGCGTTCGACGTAAACGATCTTCTTCTTGCCGGTATCGATGACCGCGCGCTCCGGCACGGCGAGCACCGCACCGGCCGGCCCTGCGCCGGCGGCGCCCCGGAGCGGCTCGAGATCGGCGACGCGGGTCTCGACGGTCACGGTCGCGAACATGCCCGGCCGAAGCTCGTGCTTCGGATTCTCGAGTTCGAAGCGTACCGCGTTCGTGCGCGTGCTCGGCTCGAGGTGCGGGTGCACCAGGGCCACCTTGCCGCTGAACCTGCGGCCGGGCAGCGCCTCGACCGTGGCCTCGATCGCCTCGCCGGCGCGGATGAAGGGGATGTCCTTCTCGTAGATCTCCGCCTCAATCCAGATGCCGGACAGGTCGGCCACCTCAAAGAGCGTCTGGCCCGCGTCCACGTGTGAGCCCTGTTTCACCTCCTTGCGGATCACGTGCCCGCTCTGCGGCGAGCGGACGACCAGCACGTGCTCGGCCTTGCCCGATCGCACGATCGCGTCGATCTCTTCGGCGCTGACGCCCAGCAGTTCGAGCCGCTCGCGGCTGCTCCGCGCCAGATCGCCGGATCCCTTGCGCGCGGTCGCGATGACCAGCTCCTGGGCGGCGGTGTAAAGCTCGGGGCTGTAGATCTCGGCCAGCGGGTCTCCCGCCTGGACGGTGATCCAGGTCTTGTCGACGTATAGCTTCTCGATGTAACCGGCCACCCGCGTGACGATCTCGCTCATGCGGCTCTCGTCGTAGTTGACGAAGCCAACGGCGGAGATCTCGAACTGGAGCGGCCTGGCCTGGATCTCGGCCGTCTCGATGCCCGCGAGCCGGATGCGGTCGGGTGAGAGCTGGACGCGCGCGGTGATTCCCGGCGGCAGCGCCAGCGTTTCGCCCTTCTTGCGCGGCGACAGCGGCATGCCGCAGATCGGGCATTTCGGGATGACCCCGCCGGGATCGAGCCGCTCACGCACGACCTGCGGGTGCATCGGGCAGTAGTACTCGGTGTCACTCTCCGATGCGATCGCGGCACCGCTGGCTAGCCAATCGGCCGCGTGCCGGCCGAGCGCCGCACGGACGGCGCTGTGCACCCGGCCCCCCGGCCGCGTCTCTTTCTGCCAGTGGTTCTTGATCGTGTCCCAGTAAAGAAAGGACAGCCCCACCACGACCAGAACCGCGACGAAGCGGAGCCGGACCTCGATCACCCGGACGACCAATCGGAATCGCTGCCAGCCGGTTTGCGCGGGCGCGGAGGCGGGCGCCGGCTCCCCGGCGTGCAGGTCCGGCATGGCAGCGCTCGGGGGCGTCGCGCCGCCTGCGGAGACGGATGCGTTCGTGTTTCGATCGGCGTTCACAGGGTTTCTCCTCGCCGGAACTGGCAAAAGCTGCGGAAAGCTATGGGTTGCCGCAAAATGGGGCAAGACGGAATTGCCGGGGCGCGACACGAACCTGCCGGGCAGGATCGGTCGGCGCGCAGCGCGGGCGAGAGGTTAGATCAGGAGGCAGCGGAGCGAGATGACGAGATCGGCAGGGGGACCCGTATCGAACGCGGCTGGTTGCGCAACCGTCCCGCGTGAATGCTCGGGAGCATCCAGCGCGAGCCGCTCGAGAAAGGCCAGCGGCGGGCTGTACGTGCCGGCCGGCACCGGGGCGACCGCCGGAGACGCAGCGACCTGCGTGCAGGGCGAACGAGTCAGCCGATGCGTGCCAACCTGGTGCCGCTCACCGCCGGTTGCCGACCGCGTGCAGCAGGAATGGGGCACGGCGTTCACCGTTCGGATCGGCTCCGGCACCGAGACGACGGGGCGGCGATCGCAGCAGGTTCGGTGCGCCCCGTCGGCGCAGATGCAGGCCGTGCCGGGCAGGCCGGCCCAGAGCGCGAGCGCGGCTGTGCACCAGCGAACTACCGATCTGCGATACGCGGCAGAGAAGAACAGGTGAACTCCTTTGAACTCCTTGCATGCTGTACGGTTGCTTTATTGTTCGCCGCAAAGGAGTTACTGTCAAGCTTGCCTTCCGGTCGGGCTCTGATACGCTACGGTGCTCGAATTCCGTCTGCCTGGCCGGACCCCTTCGGGCTACCCTTATGCCTGGTGCTGTTTCGGCTCATCCCATGCCTCCTACCACGTCCACTGGCCTGCGCCGCGAGATTGCCGGCGTTCCGATTCGGGACATTGTGCGGGAGTTCGGCACCCCAACGTACGCCTACGACGCCGCGAAGATCGTGGAGCGGATCGGCGATCTGGCCGCGTTCGACACGATCCGGTACGCGCAGAAGGCATGCTCCAACCTGGCGATCCTGGACCTCATGCGGCGTCAGGGCGTGCTGGTGGACGCGGTGAGCGCGGGGGAGGTCGAGCGCGCCCTGCGCGCCGGCTACTTGGTGGACGGCTCTCCACCGCCACTTGTCTACACGGCGGATGTGTTGGATCGCGAGAGTCTCGAGCTGGTGGTGAGCCGGGGCATCCATACGAACTGCGGCTCGCCGGACATGATCGACCAGCTCGGCCGCCGCGCGGCGGGGCGTCGCATCACGCTGCGGATCAATCCGGGGTTCGGCCACGGCCACAGCCAGAAGACGAACACCGGGGGGGAGCAGTCGAAGCACGGCATCTGGCACGTAGATCTGCCGGATTGCCTGGCGCGCGCGCGGCGCTATGACTTAACGGTGGTCGGGCTGCACATGCACATTGGGTCTGGCACCGATCTCGACCATCTGTCGAGGGTGTGCGGGGCGCTGGAACGGTGTGCGGAGCTGGTCGGACCGAGCATCACCACCATCAGTGCCGGCGGCGGCTTGCCGATCGCGTACCGCGCCGGGGAGTCTCTGGTGGATCTGGACGCTTACTATCGGCTCTGGGACGAGACGCGGCGCCGCCTGAGCCGCGCGTTCGGCCATGACGTTCATCTTGAGATCGAGCCGGGCCGATATCTGGTAGCCGAGAGTGGCTACCTGATTGCGGAGATCCGCGCGATCAAGCGGATGGGGAGCAACACCTTTTACCTGCTGGACGCCGGCTTCAACAACCTGGCGCGGCCGATCCTGTACGGCGCCTACCACCCGATGTCGGTCGTGCCGGGCGACGACGCGGCGACGCGGCCGCGGCAGGCGGTCGTCGTGGGCGGGCCACTCTGCGAGTCCGGCGACATCTTCACGCAGCGCGAGGGGGGGATCGTTGTTTCGCGCGAGCTGCCGGCCGCCGAGGTGGGGGAGTTTGTCGTGATCGAGTGTGCCGGCGCCTACGGGTTCGTCATGAGCTCGAACTACAACACGAAGCCGCTCGCCGCCGAGGTGCTGCTGCGTGACGGCCGCGCTCGGCAGATTCGCGCGCGCCAGACCTTCGAGGACATGGTGCGGGGTGAATCGATCCCGAGCTGACGCATCCCAGCCGAACGCGATGAGCTTCTTCTCGGGCCGTCCGCCGCCGTCCGGCCGAGCGTTGCTCGCCGCTGCCTTTGCCGCCGCGATGCCGGCCGACGCCAGATCGCAGAACGTCCAACCCAGCCCGCGTGCGGCACGAACCAGCCATCCACCGGACCGCCGGCGGCGTCTCGTCCCGCTGCTTCGCCGCCGTGCTCTGTCCGTCACCTGGCACAGGATTCATGAGCCGTCTTCTACCGTTCGTTCTGCGTTGCGAGCTGGTGGACCTGGTCGCGCCGTGCCATGCCTTGTTGCGCACGGCTCGATTCAGTCACCGCCACCGCGTTCTGCTTCGGCGCCATGCCCGAGCCGAAGGTCTTCGCGTACACCTGTGTCACCTCGGCGCCGAAGAGGAACACCTGCGCCGAGTAGTAGGTCCAGACCAGCAGGACCACGAAGGAGCCGGCCGCACCGTACGCCGATGCCAGGTTGCTGTGGCTCAGGTAGAAAGCGATGAGGAACTTGCCTACGGTGAAGAGCACGGCCGTGGTGCCGGCGCCGATCCAGACGTCCCGCCATGCCATCGTTACGTCGGGAAGAGCCTTGTAAATGGACGCGAAGACGAGCGTCGTAACGATCAAGGAAATGACGAAATCAGCGACCTGCGAGAAGTGAATAAATTCGGGCAGCACATCCCCGAGGAATTTCTTGGTGACGGCGAGGGCCCCGCTGACGACCACCAGGAGCAGCAGGAGGAGTCCGCTCGCCAATACCATCAGGAACGAGAGGAATCGGTCTCGGAGGATGCCGCGGATCCCGCGTCCCGGTTTCGCCTGAACCTCCCAGATCGTATTGAGTGCCCCTTGCAGCGACCCGAATATGGTGGTCGAGGCGATGAGCAGGACGGCGACCGCGAAGATCGTGGGTAACACGCCCGAGGGCAGATTCTGAGCATTCTGGATCATTGTCTCCGTGGCCGTGGCGCCTTGCTCGCCCACGAGCGATTCGATCTGCTGAAGGAGCTCTTGGTGGGCCGCCTGCCGGCCGAATACCGCTGCCGCGATCTTGAGCGCGATGATCAGCAGGGGGCCGAGCGACAGCACTGAGTAGTAAGCGAGGGCGGCACCCAGCCGTTGTGCGTCGTCCTCGACCCACTCGGCCGCGGCCGTCTTGATCAGCACCCAGAAATCCTTGGCTGTCATCATCTCCCCTCGCTGCCGATCCACAGGCGGACAGGCACTATTTGCAGCAATCGATGTGCCAGCTTGCTTGTCCTCGGCTGCCGCGTCGGGGAACGCACATCGGGGCGCCGGCCTCGGACTGTCGTGAGCATGCACGGCGGCCGTCTGGCCGCGCGGGTCCGAAAACGAAACAATGAAATAGGACGACCTATACGCGGAACGGCCCGATCGTTTTCTCTTCGGTACAGACTGGCCGCTGGTCCCGCTTGCCGCGTACCGCGACTTTGTTCGCTCGGCGATTCCGCCCGAGCACCATGAGGCCGTCTTCGAGCGGAACGCGCGGGCGTTGTTCCGCCTGCCGTGAAGGCATGTTAAGCGAGGGCGGGGAAAGGAGCGACTTTGCAGGGCGGACACATCCCATGCTGGGAGCTGATGGATCGCCGCGACCCGCTGCTCGCGCGGGTGCGCGAGCTGTTCGAGGCGACGATCGAGCCGGACGAGCGGATCCCGTGGGAGTGGGTGGCGCAAGCGGCGGCGACGCGGCGCACGTGGCGACCGGGCCGCTGGAGCCCGCACCTGCTGGTGGCCGCTTCGGGTGAGGGCGAAGCAGCGGCCCGAGCCGTCGGCTTTGCGTACGGCATGCACGTGCCGAGCTACGGCGGTTACGCCTGCTACCTGGGCGTGGACCATGCTTTCCGGCGCCGCGGGATCGCTGCCCGACTGCTCGGTCTTCTCGTGCGAGTGCTCGAGCTGGATGCGGCGTTCGAGGGGGACGCGTTGCCGTTCGTGGTCTGGGAGAGCCGGCGGCCGGCGGCTGACTC
>JBGPMX010000156.1:0-8992 GCA_041487215.1 Planctomycetia bacterium
CATGGCGTAGCTGAGCAGGCGGTCCTGGCCGGGGGCGAGGTCCTCGATGCGCGCGTCCCCCGCGTAGCTGCCGGCGTCGAAGACGGTGATTGGTCCCTGCATGAGGTGCAGGCTGGTGCTGTTCTTGAGTCGGAAGCCGTTGAGCGCGTACTTGGGCTGCACCGCCGGGTTGTAGATCGACACCTTGTCGCCTTCGACCTCTTCGCTCACGATTGGCAGCATAGCGGACTTCTGCCGCTCGAGCGTCAGCGGTGCATGGATCACGTACTGGAAGAGCTCGCCGATGGCGATCGCGTCCGCTGCAGAAGAAACTCCCTCTTGGAGGCTGAGCTGCTGCCTGGGCGCCGGGGAGACGGCGCGCCCCATCACGCCCTCCAATCCGCCCCCCAGGCCCGCGCCGCCGCCGCCCAGACCACCGCCCGCCGCTCTGGCTCTAGACGGTTCACGGGCTGCTGCCTTCTCTTGCTTTGCCGCCTTGTCGCCGTCCATCGCTTCGCCGTACACCTGCGGGCGGAGCGACGCGTAGAGCTCCGGCACGACCACTGGCCGCGGCACGTAGAGCGGCTGGTACATGTCCATCACGAACGAGATCGGCCGGCCCGAGACCAGCCCGAGCCGCACATTTGCCCAGTCGTCGTCGGTCGTGTTCTCGACGATCGCCCACCCCTGCAGGAACGGCTTGGCGTCGTCGCCCAGCACCAGCCGGTAGCTCGTCTTCCAGATCGGCGTCTCCATGATGTAGGCGACGCTCACCTTGCGCTTGCCCTCGCCGTCGAACCGGATGGCGACCGTCTTCTTCTGCGTGTCGTGCCCGGTGGCGAGCACGGCCAAGGCCTGACGCAGCTCGGCGTTGAGGTCATCGTTCAGGAGCTTCACGCGCTGCACCTGGCTCATCGGGAACGAGCGCAGCCCGTCGTCGGTCAGCACGTTGAGAGCCTCGATCTCGACCACCTGGACCTTGACGGGCTCCTTTTTCTTTTCGACGCCGAGGATCACTCCGGTGATCGGCTTGGGCGTGGCGATCTCGATGCGCTCGCCGCGGATTTGGTTGAGCAGGTCGCCCCGCGTGGGGTTCGCGGTGAGATCGATGCCGAAGCTCTTGAGCGTCTTGGTGAGCGGGTCGCGTGAGCCGTAGGTGACGGTGGAGACGGTGCCGCCGTCGAAGTCCTGAACGACCATGCTCTTCAAGAGGTCGTTGATGTTGTCGACCTTGAAGCGCAGGTCCACCTCCGCTTGTCCCTCGACCTGACCGGCGCGCTCGAAGTAGCCGACGCCGCTCGAGTAGAGCGTGACCTCGGAGAGCGGGAGAGAGGCTGATTCCTGTGGCTCGGCGTGAGCAGCGAAGGGACCGGAGCCGGGCGCGGGGAGGGGCCCAGCGAGCGACGCGAGTCCGAAAACGAATGCAAAACGCTTCTTCATCGGGAACTCCTTGACGACTGGGAGTGGGCATCGCAAGCGTCGCTTGCCGCTAATCGGCAGCGATCTCGGTGTCTATTTGAGTAGTCCGCGAGGCCGCACGACGGGTAACGATAAGGTCCGGCCGTCCCTGGCTGTCCGAGCGGGGCCGTCGTTCCGTGAGCCGGCCACCCCATGACCGAACTCGAGCGAAGGCCCGGCGAGGATCAGGTGGGGCTTGCACGACATGCACGGCAACGTGTTCGAGTGGTGCCGCGACTGGTATCACGCCCAGCTGCCGGGCGGCGTCGATCCCGCTTTGTATTCCGCCCGGGTTACGGCGGCGCTCCATCGGACCGGCAGCATGTCCAGGGTACGCCGGGGCGGATGCTGGGCAGACGAAGGCTGGCCCTGCCGATCCGCCTTCCGCCTCCGCTTCGAGCCCGAACGGCGCCACGAGCACATCGGCTTTCGCGTTGTCGCCGTGCGGCCGTAGCCTGTCGGCTCCCAGCTAAATACCGGTTGGTCCTTGAGACCGCCGGCTGTCCTTGGTAATAATACGCAGAGCCGGCCCGATCGACGAGCATCTCGCCTATGCATGCCTTCTCGCGCAGACTGCGCGCAGTGGTGTGTGCGCCCGCCCGGTGCATGGGGCGCGCCATTTTCCTCATCACGTGGGCTGCCGGTCCATCGCTGTCAGCGACCACGGACGACGTTAGCGACGTGGCCGCCGCGCGTGCGCGGGACGCCGGAACGCTAGCGGCCCAGATCGATCACCTCGTGACGGCGCGCTGGCAGGCCGAGAGGATCGAGCCATCTGCAGCCGCGGACGACGCGGAGTTCCTGCGCCGCGTCTACCTCGATCTCACCGGCAGGATTCCAGCAGTGTCCGAAGCCTGCGAGTTCCTGGACGACCCCGCGCCGGACAAGCGTGAGCGGCTCGTCGACAAGCTGCTCGCGGGTCCGCGCTATGTCACGCACTTCACCAACGTCTGGCGCGCACTGCTGCTGCGCGACTCGAGCGGCAATGGCGAACTGCAGTTCTACGTGCCCGGCTTCGAGGCCTGGCTGCGCGAGCGCATCGCTGAAAACGCGGGCTACGACAGGATGGTCCGGGAGATCATCACGGCATCGTTCGGGGATGGCGAGGGGGACGCGCGACAGGGCGAAGGCAACGCGACCCCGGTCGCGTTCCTGCAGGCAAACGAGTTGAAGCCCGAGAACCTTGCGGGCAGCACCGCTCGCCTGTTCCTGGGGATCAAGCTCGAATGTGCCCAGTGCCACAATCATCCGTTTGCCACCTGGACCCGCGACCAGTTCTGGAGCTACACCGCGTTTTTCACGGGCCTTGGGCCGCAGCAGCGCGGCGGGGTGCTGGCGGTGCTGCAGGACCTTTTCAGCCGCCAGGGCCTGCCGATCCCCGGTACCGATCGGATGGCCCTGCCGCGTTTCCTGGACAACTCCGAACCGCAATGGGCGGCGGGGCGTGGGGTGCGCGCGACATTGGCCGACTGGATCACCGCCCCCGCGAATCCGTTCTTCGCTCGAGCGATCTCCAACCGCATGTGGGCGTACTTTTTTGGCAGCGGCCTCGTCGAGCCGCTCGATGGCTTCGACGACGAGAGCCTCGCGAGCGACCGGAAGCTGCTCGACGAACTGGCGCGGCAACTGGTGGAGCACGACTTCGACCTCAAGTTCTTGATCCGCGCCATGACGGCAACGCGGCTCTACCAGCTCACGAGCGTGGCCGCGCGACCCGGCGACGACGCCTTGCGTCTGTTCGCGCGCATGCCGGTGAGGGCCCTCACGCCGGAACAGCTCTACGACAGCCTGGTACAAGCCACCGGCTACGCGGACGGTTTCCCGGCGAACCCGCGGTTCGCGGCCTTCGACACGAACTCGCCGCGTGCCATGTTCCTCGCGCAGTTCGCAAATCAGAATGAGAAGCGCACCGATGGCGAGACGTCGATCCTGCAGGCTTTGACGCTCATGAACGGCTTGATCAGCGGCGACGCGACGAACCTCGAGCGCAGCCGAACGCTCGCCGCGGTCGCCGACGCTCCGTTCCTGGATACGGCTGGCCGCATCGAGACGCTCTACCTGGCGACCCTCACGCGGCGGCCGCACGATCAAGAGATGGAGCGCATGGTCGGCTATGTCGCGAGCGGCGGGCCAACCGGCGACCCGAAACACGCACTGGCCGATGTCTTCTGGGCGCTGCTGAACAGCGGCGAGTTCATGCTGACCCATTGAAAGCGTCGAGAGTCGAGGGTCCAGAGTCGAGAGCCAGAATAGGGGAGTAGGTTGGGCTTTCTAGTCTGACGCTTCGCTGCCCTGAGCGAACAACGCGTGTGCGAGTGTGGCACCACGCTCCGCGTGGTGAAGAACACACCACGCGGAGCGTGGTGCCACACTAATGCTGGCTCGTGATCGATCTCAGGCACCCGGAAATGGTGCTGTCATTGGAAAGGCTGACCTCCAAAAACAACGAGGGAGCCATGAACATGCTTTTACACGGCAGACCACACAATGACCGGGCTCACGTGCTGAGCCGTCGCGACTGGCTGCGGATCGCGGCGGCGGGCGTCGTCGGCCACTCCATGTCCGGCTGGATCGAGACGCTGGCCGCGGATGCGACCCGGCATCCGGACCGGCGTCGCTCATGCATCCTGCTCTGGATGAACGGCGGCCCGAGCCAGATGGACACGTTCGATCTGAAGCCGGGTCATCCCAACGGCGGGCCGTTCCGGGAAACCCAGAGCTCCGTGCCCGGCATCCGCATCAGCGAGCATTTGCCCAAACTCGCTCAGCTCGCCCAGCACATGGCACTGGTCCGGTCCATGAGCACGAAAGAGGGGGATCACGGGCGGGCCACGTTCCTGCTCCGCACCGGGTATCTGCCCCAGGGACCGATTCGCTACCCGAGCCTGGGATCGCTGCTGGCCAGAGAGCTGGGAAGCGATGACGCCGAGCTGCCCGATTTCGTCAGCATCGCCCCGTTCCGCTTCTTCAACGCGGCCGCCTACGGGCCGGGGTTCCTCGGGCCGCGTTACGCGCCGCTCATTGTCGGCGAGAGTCCGCCGGGCGCGCCGCAGCCGAACCCGGACAGAGCCGACTCGTTGCTGCGAGTGGAGAACATCGATCTGCCGGGCGGGATAACGCCGGAAGAAAGCACGGCGCGCGTCGAGTTGCTCGACGGGCTCGAGGACTCTTTCGTCTCCTCCCACCCCGGCGCGGCGGCGCTTGGGCATCGCACCGCCTACCTGCGTGCGGTGCGCATGATGCGCTCCGCCGCGGTCAAAGCGTTTGACCTCGGGGAGGAGCCGGCCACGGTGCGAGATGCCTATGGCCGCAACCCATTCGGACAGGGTTGTCTGCTCGCCCGGCGACTGGTCGAACGCGGCGTGCCGTTTATCGAAGTCACCCTGGGCGGCAACGCGGGCGGATCCGTGCCGGGCTGGGATACGCACGTCCAGAACTTCGAGATCGTCGAGCGGCTCAGCAGCGTGCTCGATTCGGCCTGGGCCACATTGATGGAAGACCTGCGGTCGCGCGGGCTGCTCGATTCGACCCTGATCGTCTGGATGGGCGAGTTCGGCCGCACGCCGAAGATCAACGCGAACCAGGGGCGCGACCACTATCCGGCCGCCTGGACGACCGTGCTGGCCGGCGGCGGTGTCCATGGCGGACAGGTGCTCGGGCGCACGAGCGCAAACGGAGCCACCATCGAAGAGCGTCCCGTGTCGGTGCCCGACCTGCTCGCTACCATCTGCCTGGCCCTGGGCATCGACCCGAAGAAGCAGAACATGTCCGACCTCGGCCGCCCGATCAGCATCGTTGATAAATCGGCCCAGCCGATCCGCGAGATCATCGGCTGAGAGGCGAGAGACGAGAGCCGAAAGCCCCGAAGGGCACCCGGCGGAAAGCGCAAGGCCGATGACCGGAGCGGGGACGGAGAGCGAGGAACTAGTGTTCCGTCACTCTTCGATTGACAGGTGAATGCCTGTCATCCTGAGCGGAGCGAGTCTTCGAGCGCAGCGAAGGATCTCGGCTTGAGTTAAGGAGATCCTTCGCCAAGCCTCAGGATGACAGCGCGCGGATGTTGGGTGTCAATCCAAGATGGACGGAGTACTAGATAGTGTCTTCTCTTGAATCCCTTCACCTGGTGACTTTCACTTTTCGTCTTTCGTCTTTCGTCTTTCGCCTCTTGTGTCTCGCCCTCCCGCTCGTGTTCGCCGTTTCGAATTGGGCGGCCCACCCAGACGACGCCGTGCCTGCCAGCTCCATGTCGGATACCCAAGACATTCTTTTCTTTGGCGACGAGCGCCCGATGCTCATGCGCCTGCACATGGTTGTGGACGGGAAACCGTTCCGGGTGGTGTGGGATGAGCACATCCGGAAGCTGTTCCGCTACCTCGACCGCGATGGGGACCGCGTCCTGAGCAAACAGGAGGCGAGTCAGGTTCCGATGCCGCAACCCCTGGGTCAAGGCTTTGCGAATCTCCAGACGACGACTGCGAGCGATTTCGGCGGCATCGACACGAACCGGGATGGCGAGGTGACGATAGAAGAACTGGCGAACTATTATCGGCGGGTGGGCGGCGGCCCGTTTCAAATACTCGTAGGTCAGGGGCGGAACCGGCTGGGCGATGAGCTGTTCAGGCGTCTTGACGCGGATGGAGATGACGCACTGACCGAGGCCGAGCTCCACGCGGCTGACACACGCTTGCGCGACCTCGATGCGAACGACGACGAAATGATCGGTATGGAAGAACTGATCCCCAACGCCTCGTACGGCCAGGTCGTGACGCCGGTCGCTGCCGGTGGCGCTACGGTGCTGTCGTCCGACACCGCTTTTGCAGCCGTGTCGCCGGGCGAACCCGTCGCCGGGCTGGGGCGGTTTCTGCTCGACCGGTACGATCGCAACCCGCGAGACGGAAAGCTGAGTCCGGCCGAAATCGGCCTGGATCTGGTGACGTTCGAGCGGCTCGACCGCGATCGCGACGGGAGCCTGAACAGCGACGAGCTGGAGAAGTTCTCGGAGATCCCGCCCGATCTAACGCTGTGCATCCGGCTGGGAGACGCGTCGCGCGAAGTTGGTCCGCAGGGCTTCGTGGGTCCCGATGCGGCGTCCGGTCCGCTCGCGTCGCGCGTCCGCCGGCCGAGCCCATGGCAGATCGTTCTGGACTTGGAGACAGCCCGGATCGACCTGGAACTCCGCAACGGCCCTCAGGCCTCTTTTGGGTTGCGCGAGTCTTACAAGCAGCAGTTCCGGGTGGCCGATACGGACAACAATAAGTATCTCGACACAAAAGAGGTCGAGCGGAACGGATTATTCCGCAGCGTCTTCGCACTGATGGATCGCGATGGCGACGGGAAGCTGTTCGAGGAGGAAATGGACGCATACCTCGAACAGGAGGCCGAGGCATTGGCGAGCCGGCTGGCCTTGTCGGTCGCGGACCATGGCCGCTCGATCTTCGAGGCGTTGGACACAAATCGCGATCGGCGGCTGGGCGTGCGCGAACTCCGGACGGCGCTGCGCCGGCTCGCGCCGTTGGACCGCAACGGCGATGTACGGATCGGACGCGACCAGATCACGCACTCTTACCAGCTCGCGCTCGCCCGCGGCGCGCAGGCGGGTTTCGGCGGCGGTTTCCCGCCCGGCGTCGCTGCACCCGTGGGCGATGCCGGCCCATCGCCCACGCGTGACGCCGTGCCGCTCTGGTTCCGCAGGATGGATCGCAACGGCGACGGCGATGTCTCACGGCGCGAGTTTCTGGGCAGGCCCGCGGATTTTCGACGACTCGATGCCGATGGCGATGGCCTGATCGACGCGGACGAAGCGCGCCGCGCGCGGCCGTGAGCTCCCCGCCGTGCGCTCACCGGCTTCGGCGCGGCCGGGAGATCCGCGCGCCGGGTGGTGGCACGTGTCTCCTGACCGTGCCACGGGTCCGACCGAAGGTCTCCCCGGGGGGGTGGAGGCGGCTCAGAAACCCGACGGGTTCACGCTCTCGCCGCCGGCCATGGTGGCCAGAGCCTTGAGGACCTTGGGATCGACGTTCTCGCTGATGAACCGGACGCTGCCGTCGGCGAACAGGAAGTTCGCGCCGCCGGCAAAGTTGCTGCCGATGCCATCGGGTCCGTTGATGTAAGGTTCCTTGGTCAGCGCGCGCATCGTTGGCGTGCCGCCCGCGGCCCACGGCCCGAGTTTCTCCTTGACGTCCATGACCATGATCGTGTTCGACGTGCCGTCACGAATGTCCTGGATACGTGTGTGGCGGTCGTAGCCGAAGATGCCTGCACGCGGGTCGTTCTTGGGGAGTTTCGCGGCGTCCTCACCCACGCCGGCCATCCCGGCGTAATGGCTTGCGCCGTAACCGTTGGCATCCTGCCCGGCAGCGAGCTGCGGGTTGAGGAAGACTTGCACGGCGGCCTTGGCAGCCTCGTTGGTAGGGTCGTCCCACGGCTTCTTCAGGTTCAGCTTGTCCAGCACGTCCTGCCGCTCGACAAAAGGCAGGATGCTCGTCATCCAGCTCAGCCGCTTGTCCGGCGCGAGGTCCGGCGCGTCCACCGTGCCGGACGGAAACTCCATGTACACGGCATGGTGGTTGTGCAGGGCCAGGCCGATCTGCTTGAGGTTGTTCATGTCTTGTGTGCGGCGTGCCGCCTCGCGGGCCTGCTGCACGGCGGGCAGAAGGAGCGCCGCACCGACCGCGGCGATGCCCATCGAGTCGGGGCTTCCGATGGCTAGCATGGGCATCGACGAGGTCCCGACCCAGCGCAGGCCGCGTTCGTCCACCACAGCCACGGCGTGCCCATTGAACAGGTACTGGTTCACCTGATCGGCCCGTGGCAAGAGCGCGCTGTCGAGCTGGAGGCCGGGCGCACTAGCGGCGAGGCCCAACATGAGTGCCGGCGCCATGCCGAGGACGATCGCTACGGTTGGCCGCGGATCATTCCACGCGATCCAGTTTCCCTCGACGGGGATGTTGCCTCGCGACCGGACAAACTCCTCGCCCGGTTCCCAGCGCGGTGATTCGCCCGACTGCGTGCGCACGAAGCTCTGCACGGTCGTCGGCGTGAGGCCGATCACGGCCCAGTGGTCCGTCACGGCAACGGTGGGCAGGAGCGGCACCATGGCGGCCGGCGGCAGCTGGAAGACGCGCAGCTCGACATCGCCGATTCTCTGCACCGTCACCTTCAGCTGTCCCGCGCTCGACTGCTCCATCAGTTCGGCGATCCGGGTGACGGCCCGCCGTGCCGTGCCGGCGTCACGCACCTCGATGGCCAGGATGGTGCCAATGCCCGGCAGGCCCTGCGTGGCCGTGCTCAGGATGACGAGCTTGTTCCCGAGCGCCGCGATCAGCTCTTGTGGCAGGCGGAGCCCCAGTGCCTCGGTGCCCGCCGCGAAGGCCTGCTCGATGTCTGCGTCGCTCGGGCCGCCCGGCGTCGCCTTGATGAGCGCCAGCAGCTCGTCGAGGCTGCGCGCCCAATCGCAGCCGACCGCGAAGAAACCGTCGCTGCCCTGCGGCAGCGCGGGCAGATCGGCCAGTGTAACCCTCGGCTGGTCCAGCAGCAGGTGTACAAGGCCGCGGCC
>JBGPMX010000157.1:0-8988 GCA_041487215.1 Planctomycetia bacterium
TCACGCAGCCTGTCCAGCAGCAGGTCTCCATGCGCCTGGAGCTCATCGCATGCGGCAATCTCGGGTGGCGCAACGGACTCGCGCACCTGCTCAAGCCGGTCGCTTTCGGCCCGGACGGCCAGCAGGCGTGGCTGGTCGCTCCCGAAGACGCCGCGCTGGTGCGCGAGCGGCTCCGCTCGGACCGGCAGGCGCGCACGATCACCGAGCAGCAGATCCTGATCGAGAATGGCCGGCCGGCCAAAATGGAGACTCTGCAAACCGTCAATTACATCGCGGGGCTCGAGCTCATGCCGGGAGCTTACCTGGCGTATCAGCCGGTGGTTGGTCGACTCCAGGAAGGTGTGCGCGCGACCCTGGCGCCGCTCTGGCTGGTGGACGGCAGTGGAGTGGATCTGGACCTGAAGCTCGAGACGCGCGCCGTCGCACGACTGCATGACGCGCGGAGCGCCGCGCCGCTGGCAACCGGAAACCAGGCGGCCGACGTGCAGGTGCCCGAGGTCTCGGCGACGACCTTTGCGTCGAACATCCGCTGGCCCACCCAGAAGGTGCTGCTCGTGAGCACCGCGGTGCAGCCCGGACTCTTCCCCACGCGGCGCGGCATGCTCGGCCTGAGCGGGCTCGGCGCATCGACCGAGCTGCTCTTCTTCGCCGAGCTCGATCGCCCGATGTCGTCGCGTTCCGCGGGTGCGCGGCCGATCACCCGAGCGCCGGCCGCACCGCGGCGCTGACGGCGGCTTAGGGCCCACCAAGAAAATGGGTCGTCGGAGATTTCAGTGGGTAACCGAGCCCAAGCGACGGGTGCCTCTTCTCTGTTCGACGACTCACGCAACGGCCAGACCGAGCAGGCGAAGCACCTTTTTCGCGGGCCCTTCGATACGGGGGTACAACACGGGGGTACAACCGGCGCTACGACCGCGGGCCGCGCAGCAGCACGGCGGCGAGTACGGTGCAGGCGGCCAGCTCGAGGATAGTCACATATTGCTCGCTCGGCAGCGCGCTGTGCAGCGTGTGGTGGGCGTGCCACCAGACCCCCTGGATGCTCCCCACGAACCACGCCAGACGATCCATGGATGCGTCCGCCGAAGGGACGCTCCAGCGAGGTTGCAGGTACTGCACTAGCGCATAGCCCGCCAGGGTGATGCAGACGGCGACAAGCCACGCGGGCCGAAGCCCGCGCGCGTGCCCTGCCATGCGGCGTTGCAAAACACGACCTCTCATACCTCACACTCCTCTCACGCTCCGCCGATTCTCCTACCAAGACAAGTCTACGTCACAGCCATTCCGACGCCCCGTTGCCCCGGCGCTTGCGCGCCGGCACCATCGCCCGGCCGCTACGCAAAAGGAGTACCGCGCGCCAGGAAACCGGGCGGCCCAGTGAACGGGAAATCAGGCAAGAGCGCAGCGAACGGCCCGCTCTTGAGCGGCTTTTCATGCACCGAAGGCCTGCCGGAGACCTAAGGCTTTTCGACGGAACGGGTGTTGAACGCGCGGCGGTACGCCTCCTGGGCCGCTGCATCCGCCGGGTGCTCGTCCGGCCGGAACGGATAGCCCGACATGCCGCGGAACGGAAGCGGCTCCACCGTGTCCGAAAGCGCCGTGAGCACATCCGCCGACTTGCAGTAGCCCCAGCTGCGAAGCACGAAGCTCCGCCGCCACCCCTCGGGCAGGTCGGGCAGTTGCGTCGCATCGAAATCGACCGTGAGCTCGTCCCCCGCGCCGAAGATCACGAAGCGGTCGTCCTCGTCGTTGAGCAGATCCCGGACCGCGCCGTAGCGCGTCAGGTTCCCCGCTTGCCGCACCAGCGGCACGGCGCTCAGGTGATGATAGTCGTGCACGGTCGGCTCGTCCCCGTCGGGGGAGAACTCGGCCAGGTGGCCGCGGTACCCGAGCTCGGCGTCGATGACCGGCAATTCCCGCATCGGCAATGCGGCGGTCTCTTCGGCCGGCGCGACGAAAATCTGATCCCAGTATACCTGCGCGTTCGTGGCGATCCGCAGCACGCAGCGCGGGCCGCCCAGCCGGCCGGTCACGTCGAGCGTCATCATCTTCGGCGAGCCGGCGGGGAAGCCGGCCACGGGGAAGATCGTTTCCCACGCGCCGTCGTGGCCGAGCCGCTCGATGCGCGGCGGCTCGAACGTCACCCCCGCCGTGGCCGCCGCGTAGTTGGTCTGCGAGTAGGGGTATTCCACCCACCCGGCCAGGTAGAGCACCAGAGGGTCCTGCGCAGCGAATCCGGCCAGCCGGTCGGCGAAGTCGAGCACGATCCAGTGCGGCTCCGCGTAGCCGACCCACGAACCACGCAGCCGGAAGCCATCGACCACGCTGCGGTCCCAGTGCCGAAGCTTGTCCGTCACATCGCGCCCGCGGTGGTCCGTCGCTCGCACCGGAAAGATCGGATCGCGGTAGGCGTAGAGCCGCCCATCGGGGCGCGACTCCGGCGGCGCAAACCGTTCGTTCGGCTGCACGGTCAAGTCGGCCGGGTGATCGATCGCGACGAGCGTCAGGCGGTCGAGGTACGTCACCTCGTCCATCGGCTCGACGATCTTCACGACGTATCGGCCGCCGTTGGGCACCAGCTTGCCCGGATCGATCTTCACCGCCTCGTCCGGGTCCGGCTGGGCATAGGTGCCCGGCGCGATCAGATAGCCGAGCCCGCCCCCGCCCAGGAAATCGGCAATGTACTCGAAGCGGCTTCCGTTCCAGGTGAACAGGAGCGGGCACGAGATGGTCTTACGCTGCTGCTGGCCGAGCACGACGAGGCGGTCGGCCCCTTGCTGGAACTCGGCCTGCAGCGTGCCGTCCGGCCAGCGCACGCGCACGACGTCGATATCGCTGCGCGGGCCCAGGCCGATGAGGATCGGCTCGTAGGACTGGCCGAGCCCCGCGATCTGGCTGCCCTGTTCCGCCTGCACCCAGAGATCCGATGCGTGCAGGGTGAACCGGGCCGCCACCGCGTCCCGGTTCGTGCGCATCTCCTTGCCGACCTCGCGCTTGCCGGTGAGCGCGAGCTTAATCCAGTGGTTCCCATTGCCGCGGTTGCGCAGCGCCGCCGCATGTTCACCGAGCATGAGCAGGTCGGCCGGTCCATCGCCGTCCAGGTCGGCGATGACGCATGCGCCTGGCCCCGCGGCTGCCGACCCCGCGGTCCCTGGGGGACCGGCCGGCTGTTGCCGCGCTTGCCAACCAAAGGCGTCCGGCATCTGGACCATGCGGCCCCCCTCGTTGCGCACGAGCACCGGGGCGCCGCGGGAAACGCCCGCGATGTCGAACCAGCCGTCGAGGTCCAGGTCAATCAGGCGAGCGTGCGGCATGGCTTCGGCGTTGGTGGTGCCCGCTTCAAACCGCACTCCCCCGTCCCCGCTGCCCCGGTTCAAGAGCAGCCGCGCGCGGCCGGCGCCCGCCGCGACGACCCAGAGGTCGGGACGGCCATCCTTGTCCAGATCCGCCGCGACCGCGCCGTTGTACGAGCCCAGCGGCAGGACGGACGCGTCGATCGTCTGGCGGTGGAACCGCATCACGCGGTCGTTGAGGATGAGCGTGGCGGGCGCTTGATCCTGGATCAGGCAGAGGTCGACGTCGCGGTCGTTGTCGAAGTCGCCGATCGCGATGCCGACCGAGTGCTCCCCGTCGACAAGGCTGGCCGGCTGCGACACCGCTCGGAACGCGGCGCTGAGTGGCGCGGCGCCGTCCTGCTCGCTCTCGTCGGCCTCCATCGTCCGTGCCTCGCCGACGTTCATATAGAACGAATTCGCGACGGCCGCCGGAAGCTCGTCCGTGAAAGCCTGCGCGGCGTCCTCGAGTTTGCAGTAGTTGGCAACGTAGAGGTCGAGGTCGCCGTCTTGATCGAGGTCGACAAAGGCCGCTCCCAGGTGCACGATCGGCTCGGAGCTAATGCCCGCGACGTCGGTCACGTCCTCGAACTTGCCCCCGGTGTTGCGAAAAAGCCTGAGAATGCCGGCACCGCTGATGACCAGATCGGGACGGCCGTCGTTGTCGAAGTCGCCGATCGCGCAGCCCAGGCTGGCCCGGTCGCCGGCCAGACCGGCCGCGGCGGTCACATCGCTGAAGTGCCAGGCGCCGTCGTTTCTGAGCAGCACATCGGCAAGCTTGCCGTCGCGCACGACCGCGCCCAGCAACAGGACGTCGGTTCTTCCGTCGCCGTCAAAGTCGAGCGTCGCGCTGGTGATCCCGAAGCGGTCGAACGCGCGGCCGCGCAGCTCCGTAATACTGTCGCCGTGAAAGTCCTGGCGCGTCGCCCAGCGCGTCGCCTCGGCCAGGGTGACCTGCAGCGCTTCGACCGGCTCGAAGAGGGGCAGGGGGGCCGTGGCCTGGGCGGTTTGCTTCGGCGCTCGGCCGATGACCTCGGCGTAACGCCCCATGCGGCCGTACTTGATCTCGATGGTGCTGTCCCAGTCCGAAGACCTGAGCCGCTGATGCTCGGCCAGGAGTCTCTGGCCTTCGTCGCGTCGGCCGGATCGGTTTTCGAGCATCGCCAGGCCGTACACGGCGCTGGAGAGATAGGGGTCCAGTTCGATCGCCTTTCGGAGGGCGGCCTGGGCCGCCTCGGGATCGTCCGCCTCGCGGCACTTTCCGAGCTGATACCAGCCGCCCGGGTCGCGTGGATCGATCCGCGTGACCGCGGCGAAGTGTTGGCACGCCTCGTCCATGGACGCGGGGCCGCCGTTCTGAGTGAGGATGATACCGAGCGAGTAGTGGGCGTACGGGTTGTCCGGGTCCTCGGCCAGCACGCCCCGCAGCATGTTCGACGCCTCATCGAGCGTCGCGGAGCTGTTCTGGTTGAGCAACGCGATGGCCAGGTTGATGCGCCCGGGGAGCCAATCCGGCGCCTTGTCCACCACTCTGCGGAATGCCTTTTCGGCCCCGGGGTAGTCGAACTGCTCGATCCATCCCACCCCCTGGTTGTTGAGCTTGAGCACTTCCGCCATGCCGGCCGGGAAGGCAGGCAGGCGCGCAGCGCGAGGCGGAACAACGAAAAACCAGACAGCGCCGATTCCCACGGTGATAAGCACAGCGAGCAGCAGGATAAACCGGCCGGGCGTTTTCATGACGGCCCCCTTGTCGAATGAGAACGAAGGAAGATAAGGACGGATGGCCAGCCCGTCGCGCGGGTGGCCATCGTTCGGCTTCGGGCTTCTATGTATGCCGTCTCTTTACGCTCGAGGAGCCTATTGCGATCGACCGCGGAAACGTGATTGCGCGAGCGATGCGCCGCGGGTTCACTAACCTTGACACTCGCGCGCTCGCTCAGTATTCTTTACGTTCAAAACCCTAGATAGCTCTGAAACTTCAGGCGAGACGGCCGGCCCACCAAGCTAGGCATCTGATGGCGGTGTCCCTCGAGAGCGTGACCAAGGTCTACCCGAACGGGGTAGTAGCGCTCGACGAGGTCACTCTCACCATCGCAGACAACGAATTTGCTGTTATTGTTGGTCCGTCGGGGTGCGGGAAGACGACCGCGCTCCGGGTCATTGCGGGTCTGGAAGAGGCCACGCGAGGTAACGTACGCATCGGCGGCCGGGTCGCCAACAGGGTGCCCCCCGCCGAGCGGGACGTGGCAATGGTCTTCCAGAGCTACGCGTTGTACCCGCACATGTCGGTGTACGAGAACATCGAGTTCAGCCTGCGCATGCGGCGGCGCCGGCTGGGACTGAGCCGGGACGAGATGCGGGCGCGGGCGCGGGAGGCGGCGACCGTGCTGGGGCTGGGGGAGTTGCTCGGGCGACGTCCCCGCGAGCTATCGGGCGGCCAGCGGCAGCGGGTCGCATTGGCACGCGCGATGGCTCGACAGCCACGCGTGTTCCTGTTCGACGAGCCGCTCTCGAACCTGGACGCCCGCACCCGCTGGGAGACGCGGCGCGAGCTCAAAGAGCTGCACCGCACGCTAAGCGTGACGACGGTTTACGTCACGCACGATCAGTTGGAGGCGATGACGCTGGGAGACCGCATCGCGGTCATGGACCACGGATCGGTTCAGCAGATCGGCACGCCGGCCGATGTGCACGACCGCCCGGCGAACCGCTTCGTGGCGGGGTTCGTCGGCACGCTCCCCATGAACTTCATCGCGGGGCGTGTCACCGCCGACGCCGCCGGGGAGCGTTTTGTGGCGGACGCGATCAGTCTGCCTCTGCCGCGTGCCCGCTTCGAGCGCTCGGAGCGAGCGGACCCGGACGAGTGGACGCTGGGCATTCGGCCGGAAGCGATCGAGCTGGAACCGGCAGCGGAGCGGACGGAACTCGCGCGGCTGCGTGGCCGGGTCAGCGCCGTAGAGCCGATGGGCAGCGAGGTCGTGCTGGGCGTGACGGTCGGCCGGCAGACCGTGAGCTGCCGCTCGGCACGCGGCGACCGCGTGGAGCGAAACCAATGGGTCGAACTGGGTTTTGATATGAGCCGCAGCCATCTTTTCGACAAGCGCGGGGCGAGCGCAGCCCGGCCGCTGGTTTGGAACGGTGGCCCGGACGGTTAGGGGCGGGCTCGACGCGAGTTTGCGCAGGAGAGGCGCGTCGAAAAAGTGGGACCTGGATCCCACTTTTTTGTTTATATCCACCCGCCCCAGCGGGTGTTCCAGGGGAAAAAGACAGCATGAACGGCGAATTGCTGCGAATCGTGGACAGCATCCACCGCGACAAGAACATCGACAAAGAGATTGTCTTCCAGGGCATCGAGATGGCTCTCTTGTCGGCCGCCAAGCGGCATTATCCCGAGACGGATGAGGTCACGATCCAGATCGACCGCCAGACCGGCGCGATCGCGGCGGCGCACAACGGCGTCACCATCGCCCCCGAGGTGCTCGGCCGCATCGCGGCACAAACGGCCAAGCAGATCATGATCCAGAAGATCCGCGAGGCCGAGCGCGATGCGCTTCACGAGGAGTATTCGCAGCGGATCGGCGAGATCGTGCACGGCACCGTGCAACGCATGGAGGGGGGGGGCGGTCACCGTCAACCTCGGCAAGACCGAGGGGATCCTGCCGCGTGGCGAGCAGATACCGGGCGAGTCGCACCACGTCAGCGAGCGCATTCGTGCGGTGATCGTCGACGTGCGCAAGACGAACCAGCGGGTCAAGATCATCCTCTCGCGCACCCACCCCGACTTTGTGCGGCGCCTCTTCGAGCTCGAGATTCCGGAGATCGCCGAACGAATCATCGACATCAAGGCGGTGGCACGCGAGGCCGGATACCGCTCCAAGGTCGCCGTCGTCTCCATCGACTCCAAGGTGGATTGCGTCGGAGCCTGCGTCGGCGTACGCGGCACGCGCATCAAGAACATCGTCGACGAGCTGGCCGGTGAGCGGATCGACATCGTGCGCTGGAACGAATCGCTCCAGGTCATGATCCCGAACGCACTGCAGCCGGCCGAGGTCGAGGACGTGATGATGTTCCCCATGCTCGGCCGCGCCATCGTGCTCGTCAAAGAGGACCAGCTCTCGCTGGCGATCGGCCGACGCGGCCAGAACGTGCGGCTGGCCAGCAAGCTGGCCGGCTGGGACATCGAGATCATGACCACCGAAGAGCTGGACGAGCAGATCGAACGCGCGGTCGGCTTCTTCAGCACAATCCCAGAAATTGATAGCACGCTCATCGACCAGTTCGTCGAGCAGGGCTTCTTGTCTTTCGATGACCTGTCGATCATGGACCCCGAGGGGATGGCGCAGCTGGAAGGGCTCGACGTGGCCAAGGCCACGGAAATCATCCAGTTCGCGGAGGGCGAGGCGGAACGACTGGCCAAGGAAGCGCCCCCGCCAACACGGTCACGCACCCCGGCGGCCGCCGAGCAGCCGGCGGGCGAGCCCGCTGACGAGGCGGCCGCGAGCGAGGCCGGCGAAACGCCGACGTCGCCCGACGGCGAGGGAGAGGCGACCGAGCTTCCGGCGAGCGACGAGCCGGCGGAATCCGCGACCGGGGAGCCGATCGACGCGCTGTCCGGCGAAACAGCCGAGGCGACGGCCGACGACGAGGCCGCAGCCCTGCAACACCCGGCCGAGATCGCTCCGGACGCCGAGGAAAGTGCGATCGAGGAGTCGCAGTCGGGCGAGCACGATCACGCGGCCGAAACGGCGCCCGACGAGGCACACAACGCCCGCGGCTGACGCACCGCCATGCCGCCAGGACCGGCGCGAGGCGGTCATCCGGAGCGCAGCGAGGCACGAGCGGAGCGAAGGATCGAGGTTGCGGTGTCCGGCTAGCCGCCCATCGCAGGGCGACTTCAGCCAGCCGTCCCTGGGGATCTCAGGCACGGAGGGATACGAGCGGGCTTGACGAGCCGATACAATGACGTGGTAGGGCGGGCAGGGGAGCAAGCCTATTCGGCTGGCACGCCGTGAAGGTGCCGATAGGAGGAACGATTGTCGTCCGTTCGAATCTATGCCTTGGCGCGTGATCACAACATCCCGACGAAGGATGTGGTGGATATGTGCGCCCAGCTCGGGCTCGAGGTCAAGAGCCACATGAGTGCGATCGCCGAGTCGGACGCCACGCGCCTGATCCAGGCGATCAAGAACCGGACGGCGCGGCCGCCCGGAACGCCGTTGTCGACCCCGGCCGCGCCGGCGGGTGCCCCGCCGATGCCGACGGCCATCCGGCGCGAGGACTACGTCACGCCGAGCGGCGTGAGCGGCAAGGTGCCGGTGCTGGACCGCGCGGCGCGGCCGAGCGACACGCCGGACAAGCTATCGGCCCCCGCGCCCAAGGGGAAGGCGCGGCCGCTGCCGAAGATCACGGTCGCCACGCCGCCACTGCGCCCCATTGGGCCGTCCAAGACCGAACCGGCGGCCCAGGAGCCGAAGGCGCAGAAGCCTCAAATGCGCCTGTCGGGAGTGCTGCGGGCGCGGGGGGGCGCCCCCCCCCCCCCCCCCCCCCCCCCCCCCCCCCCCCCCGCCCCCCCCCCCCCCCCCCCCACCAAAAAGAAGGTCGACGCCGGCCCCCCCCCCCCACAAAAAAACACAAAAAAAACAAAAAACAAACAAAACAA
>JBGPMX010000158.1:0-8945 GCA_041487215.1 Planctomycetia bacterium
GGAAGGGTGAGAGGGCGCTTGGCTGCGCGAGGGCGCCCCTCACCCCCGTCCCCTCTACCCACGCTCGCTCCTGGGATACATGAGAGGAGCGAGCGTGGGGCGAGGGGAGCAATCAACTGGGCGCTTGTCTCACACGCGCATACACACGGTATCGCCCGCGCCCTCACCCTGCCCTCTCCCACGGATCTATGAGCGGGAGAGGGGGCTGGACTCGCGAGCGTTCTGGCGGGTGACGTGGAGTATTGGCAGGCGCCGGAAGCGGGTCACGAGCAGACGGCTGCCTCGTGCTCGTACGTGCGTCGCCCCTTGCCCTGCCCTGCTTCGCGCAGGGCCAGCTGGTAGAGCTGCTGGCCGGTGGCTGTGGGGTACTCCCCCGTGATGCAGGCGCGGCAGAGCCGGGAGACGTCAAGGCCGATGGCTCGAGCCACCGAGCTCACCGGCAGATAGCGCAGCGAGTCGGCGCCGAGCTCCTTGGCCATTTCACGCTGGGTCTCCTCCGTGTGCGGCTCGCCGTGCAGGAACCGGGGCGCAAACAGCTCGTCCGTGGTGGACATGTCAATGCCGTAAAAGCACGGCGCGATAATCGGCGGGCACGCCACGCGCACGTGAATCTCGCGCGCGTGGCCCCGGCTGCGCATCTCCTGCACCAGCGCCTTCATGGTCGTCGAGCGGACGATGGTGTCCTCGACCAGAAGGACCCGGCGGCCTTCGAGCACCTCCTTGAGCGGCGTGTACTTCATGCGCGCGCGATCCGCCCGGTGGTTCCCCTCGATGAACGTCCGCCCGATATAGCGGTTGCGGATCAGCCCCTCGACCGAGCGGAGCTTGAGCTTGAAGGCCATGGCGTCTGCCGCGGCCTTGCCGGTGTCGGGGACGGGTACGACCACGGTGTCCTCGTCGAGCGGGACCGTGCCGGCTTCGACTTCGAGCTTGGCCAGCTCCTCGCCCAGCGCGGTCCGGGTGAGGTACACGCTGCGGTCGTCCAGCGTGCTGGCGACGTTGGCAAAGTAGATCCACTCGAAGAAGCAATGCGCCGTGTTCTTCCGCTCGGCGAAACGGCAGAAGCGGGGCGGCTCGTCGGGCCCGACGATGATCATCTGGCCCGGTTCGACCGACCGGATGTGCTCGAAGCCGAGGTTCAAGAGCGCCACGGTCTCGCTGGCCGCGGCGAACAGGCGGCCGTCGAAGGCGTAGCTGAGCGGCCGGTTGCCGATCGGGTCGCGTGCCACGACCATCTCGCCCAGCGCGTTCAGGAAGGCGATGTTGTAGGCGCCGTCGAAGCGCCGGCTGAGGTTGCGGAACACGTCGATCATGTCCGGCTTGCGATCGCCGCGCAGCTCGTAGCTGATCGCGTGCATGATCACTTCGGTGTCGGTGTCGCGGACCAGGTGGTAATCGGTCTTCGAGAGCAGCTCCTCGCGCAGCTGCCGGTAGTTGGCCAGCTGGCCGTTGAACGCGAAGCCGAACCACTTCCATTTCCGGCCGTGCTGGCGTTCGAACGGCTGGGCGTAGCTCCTGTCGTCGAGCCCGCAGGTGGCGTAGCGCACGTGCCCGATGGCGGCCCGCCCTGCGAACCGCTTCATGATGCTCTCGTACTTGGCCCGGTGGCTCATCCGGAACGCCTCGATCACCGTGCCCAGTTCCTTGTAGGTGTCGATCATGGCGTGGCGGCCCGGCCGGTAGGTCGCGAACCCGGCCGCAAGCTGGCCGCGATTCTGGATATCGAGTAGCATCCGGGGCATGAGCCGCGAGACCTCCTCCGGCCCCTCGGGGGGAACCAGAGGCGAGATGTCGCCGCCGGGAAGATGGTAAATGGCCGCGATGCCGCAGGCGTGCTGGAGTTCGGCCATGTTTGGGGAGAGCATCCTTAGGAGAGAACGCGGCCCATCGGCCACGGGTGAATTATACGAAGCCGGCCGCCGCCCACAAAGGCGCAGCCCGAGAGATGCTGTAGAGAGATAGGCAGCATGGTGGATCCCGTTCGGCAAGAGATTATCGCGTCCGCACATACCATCGTCATCAAGATCGGCACGAGTGTTCTCACCCAGGCCGACGGCGCGCTCGACCGCGACCGCATCCGCACGCTGGTGGACGAGATGCACGGCGTGCTGAGCACGGGGCGCCGGCTCGTCATCGTCAGCTCGGGGGCGATCGCCGCCGGACTCGGGCCGATCGGGCTCAGGAAGCGGCCGGACGACCTGCCGCATCTTCAGGCGGCGGCGGCCGTGGGGCAGAACTACCTGATGCGTGCCTACGACGAGGAGCTGCGGCGCTACGGCTACCACGCCGCCCAGATCCTGCTCACGGCCGCCGATTTCGAAAACCGCATGCGCTACCTGAACGTGCGCAACACCATCCTGACGCTGTTCGATTACAAGGCCGTGCCGATCATCAACGAGAACGACACGGTCAGCGTCGACGAGATCCGTTTCGGGGACAACGACCGCCTGGCCGGCATGGTGACAAACCTGCTGCGTGCCCCGCTGCTCATCATCCTCTCGCGGGTGGACGGTCTGTACACGTCCGATCCGCACGCGGCGCGGCGACGAACCGGGCGGAACGCACGCCGTGCAGGCGCGCGCGCCGGCGCTCGTGCGGCGCGCCCCGCAGCCAGCGGCGACCGCGCGGCGCCGGGCGCGGCATCGTCGAACGAGCCACGCATCATCCCGATCGTCACGCAACTCGACGACCGCATCTTCGAGCTCGCCGGGGCGAGCAAGAGCGAGCTCGGCACCGGCGGCATGACCACCAAGCTCGAGGCGGCGCGGATGTGCACGGCGGCCGGGGAATCGGTGCTCATCGCCGGCGGCAAACGCACGGGGGTGCTCGAGGACGTGCTGGCGGCCAAACCCGTCGGCACACTCTTCCTCGCCCAGGGCGCAAGCCTCACGTCGCGCAAGCGATGGATCGGCTACACGGTGCGGCCACGCGGCCGCTACGTCGTGGACGACGGCGCACGGCGCGCCGTCGAACGAGAAGGCAAGAGCCTGCTCGCCATCGGCATCCGGGGCGTGGTCGGCTCCTTCCAGACCGGCGATCCCGTGCTCGTGTGCGACGGCGGGGGAGTCGAGTTCGCGCGCGGCCTGACGAACTATTCGGCCAGCGACGCCGAAAAGATCAAGGGGCTGCGCACCAGCCAGATCCGCGCGGCACTCGGCACGCACCCCTACGACGAAGTGATCCACCGCGACAACCTGGTCGTGACCACGAGAGACGGGCCCTAAGGACAGGGAATCCGAGCTAGCTGCCGGCCGCTTCGCGCACGCGGCGGCGGTGCCCCATCTCACTGGTGAGGAACCAGACGCACAGCCCCAGGCCGTCCGAAGCGAGCTGATAGAGCGCGGGGCCGATGGCGACGAGCATGCCGGGTCGAACGGGCACCCGGTTGAGTTCACCTGCACTCGGGCCGACCCGCAGCTCTCCTTCTCCGTGCAGGACGTACACGAGTTGCACCATGTCGCTGTGTACGCGCGGTTCGTTGCTCCGAGTTTCGAGGAAATGATAATGCAGGCGATGCCGCAGATCATTGAGCGGCACCACCTCGCGAATCATCCCGCGTGAGGGGTCCGCGGCGGGCGGCGACCAGGCAAAATGCTCGAAGCCGTTCTTCTGCCCCAGCGGTCCGCGGAGGTGCTCGGGAGCGAGCCCTTCGTAGCAGGCCCAGAAGAGCTCGGCGGGCGGGCGCGCGGCCACGCGGACGGCGGGGGGGACCACGATCGCATCCCCGGGCCGCAGCTCCGCCTGGTGCTTGCCGAAGCAGAGCGTGCTCGGTCCGCCGATCGAGCAGCCGTAACAGGTGCGGACGCCGTCATACAGCGCGTCGCCCTGCGTGACCTTGAGCGACAGGAGCGAGCTCCAGGCGGAGATCGCCCGGGACATCACCTGGATCGTTTCGGAGTCACGCGCCTCGCCGACAAGGTATTGGCCTTGCATCGCTTCACCCACAATCCTGTGCGCCGCGCCGGCTGCGCCCCTGCCGGTGTACTACGGGCAGCGAACCCCCATCGATTCTAGTTTCTTATCCACCTCGCATGCCAGCGCTCGGGCCAGGCCCCGCAGCAGCCACGCCCAGCACAGGGCGGCCACCAAGTGCAGCAGCAGAATGGGCGGAAACCACGGCGGGCTGAACCGGTCTTTCAGGATCTGTGCGCACACGCCGATCGGGCTCAGAGACGAGAGGAACGGTTCCTGATAGTACTCTCCCAGCCCGTACGGAAGCAGCATGGCGACCGCGGCAACGCCGATCACGAAGGCGGACGCCCCGCGTTCCCCCGCGATCGCGCAAGCCTGGAACAGCAGCCCGTAACTGAAGAGCACGAGCACGCTCAGGAGCGCCGCCGCGCCGAGGGATTCCCAGGGGATGGGCCCCCATGCCCCGCTCATCCATCCGGGAAGAACAACAGCCATTCCCAGGATAACCAGACCCATCAGCGAGCACACGCCCAGCGCGAGAACGTTCAGACTACGTTCACCGACCAGCAGATCGAGCCCCAGGCGGCGCCGCCCGCGGAGACGCCAGACCCAGCTCAGGAATGTCTGCCGGCGCGGCGTGGCCAGCTGAACCAACAAGAACGCGAGCACGGTATGGCCGATCAGGAAGAAGATTGCGGGGCGTGCCACCCCGGTCTGTGGGACGGCGGAGTCGAACACCATGGCCGCCCAAACCAGGTCCACGACGGCGAGCCAGGCGTACGCCTGCGGCTTGCTCGCCAGCGTGTTCAGCGGATTGCTTAGCCGCCGCACCATTCCCGACAGCGCGTGTGCGGCGATGCCCAGCTGGGCCAGCGGCGTGAGCACAATGTACGGGATCGCCACACCGAACAGCGACACGGTCTCCGCCCAGACCGCGTCGGAGGGGATGGCGGTGATGGTGATGATCGGCGTGAACAGCCCGACAATCCCACTCAGGAGCTGACTGGATGGTGCGCCCCCGCGCCGGCTCATCGCCACCATGAACGAGAACCAGACCAGCACTCCGACGCATCCGATCCCCCCGGTTCCCGCAGCCCCCGCCTTGGCGGGCGCGGTCGGATCCAGGGGGTGCTGAGCGGCCAGGCACGCCACCATGAACGTCGTCGTGCCCAGCGTGATGTAGAGCAGGACCAGGACCGCCAGCGAGACGCCCCCGAGCGCGTGGCAGAGAACCGCCATGGGGACCGAAGCCAGCGCCAGCAAGTAGCTTGAAGCGGGCTCGCCAATCACCTTGCCGAGCAGGATCTGGGCCGGGGTGATCGCCGCGATCCGCTGAAAGTCCAGCGTGCGTGTGGTCACCTCGGCCTGCATGGAGCTGGAAACGGCCGAGGCCGCGACCAGCGCCGAGAGCAGGAACTGCACGCTGATCATGGCCACAAAGTAATTGCGTGCCCAGGGCCCGGGCATGGCGCTGCGGTAGTAGAACATGATCATGGCGCCGACGAGCAGCAGCAGCAGATGGCCGCTCGCGAGCGTGAAGATGCGGCCGCCGCGGTAACGCGAGCGCAGCGCTTTGACGATCAGCGGGTGATTCCAGTAATCGAGACGCACCGGAATAAGTCAGGATGTCTTGTGCTTGGAAACCTTCATGTAGATGTCTTCGAGCGTATCCGAGCGGACGGCGAAGGAGACCAGCGGGATCCCGGCGGACACGATGCGGCGGTGCAGTGCGGGGAGCTCTTCGCGCGGCCCCGTGTAGCGGCACAGCACGGTCGAGTTCGACATGGAGAGCTGACTCACGGCGTCCTGCATACCCAGCAAAACGGCCAGCGGATTCGGGTCATCGAGCACCTCGAGCTCGAGACGCAGCCCGCCCTGGAGCTTGGCCACGATCTCTTCCACCCGCCCGCTCTCGACCAGGCGGCCCTGCTCCATGATCCCGATCGACGTGCAGAACTCGGTCATCTCGCTCAGGATGTGCGAGGAGATGAGCACGGTCCGGCCCATCTCCTTGAGCTTCTTGACGAGCTCGCGAAACTCCAGCCGGCCGGCGGGATCGAGCCCGCTGGCCGGCTCATCGAGCAGCAGCACTTTCGGCTGGTGCAGCAGCGTCTTGGCGAAGCAGAGCCGCTGCCGCATGCCGCGGGACAGGCTCTTCACCTCGGCGTCGCGACGCACACTCAGACTCACCAGCTCGAGAACGTCGTCGATCATCCCCGCGCGCAGGCGAGGCGGAACGCGGTAGCAGCGTGCAAAATGGTCGAGGTATTCCCAGACCAGCAGGTCGTCGTACAGGCTGAAGAAGTCGGACATGTAGCCAATCACCGGGTGCACGTCAAGCGGCCGCTCGACCACGTCGATGCCGTGGATCCGGGCGGTGCCGTAGGTCGGCTCGAGCAGCGTGGCCAGGATGCGGATGAGCGTGGTCTTGCCGGCGCCGTTCGGCCCGATGAGCCCGAAGACCTCCCCTTCCGGGATCTCGAGATGAAGGTTCTGCAGTGCGACGTTGCCAGCGTATTCCTTACGCAGGTGATGAACTTCGATCATGAGCTACCCGCGATCCCCCGTGTTTCCGAACGAGAACACCAGAGCGGCCACAGGTCGCCGCACTCCCCCGCGCGCGCGTCCCGCGGCTATTCGGGCGACGCGATGCGCAGGCGCTCGACCTTCTCCCAGTCCACGTCGATGCCCAGCCCCGGGCGATCGGGCAGGGTGCAGGAGGCATGCGCAATCGCCAGTGGTTCTAGCGCGATCCGCTCCGCGTGATACCACGGCCCGAGAATGTCCCCGGGGTATTTCTCGACCTGCATATTCTCCATGCCCACGCAGACATGGCCCATGGCCGCGGTCGCGACGTCCCATTCCAGGTTGGAGCCGATCGTGCACGCAACCCCATGCTCGGCCGCGAGCTCGACGATGTCGCAGGACCGGCGGATGCCGCCGTTCTTGCCCGGGTAGACGCTGATCACATCGCACGCCTCGTGGCGCAGCAGCTCCTGCGCGTGCACCCGATCGAAGCAGATGTCGTCCGCCATCACGGGGACATCGATGGCGCGTCGGACGCGAGCGAGCGCATCGTAATCGCCGTCCGGGGTCGGCTGCTCGACGAGCGCGAGCTGGGCGGCACGCAGCTCACGGCAGCACCGGATGGCGGTGTCCGCGTCCCAGCCGCAGTTGGCATCGATGACCAGGGCGATGTTCGGGCCCACGGCGTCGCGCACCGCTCGCACGCGTGCGATGTCCTGACTCGGCTCCGTGCCGACCTTGATCTTGATCGTGGTGAACCCCCACGCGACGCGCTCGGCCGCCTTGCGCGCCGCGGTCTCGGGGTCGTATGCGGCCATGGAGAACCGCGCGGGGATGGTGCGGCTGCGCCGCGGGCCGCCCAGCAGCGCGAAGACCGGCTTGCCCTCGCTCTTGCCTCGGATGTCCCAGCACGCCATCTCGAGCGCCGCCCGGGTGAACCAGTTGTGCGTGACTGCTCCCGCCATACGGCGATCGATCGCCGCGATGTCCGTCGGGTCCATGCCGACCAGCTCGGGCGCGAGCACGTAGTCGATCATCGCCTTCGCCGTCCAGCACGTCTCGCCGCTCCAGCGCGCCATAGTCGTCGCCTCGCCCACCCCCTCGATGCCGTCGTCGGTCCGCACCCGGACGAGCAGAAACGGCGAGACGCGGTGCGTCCCTTTCGATGACGTGATCATCAGGTCCGGGCGGACCGGGATCTGGGCGGGGACCGTTTCGATCGCTGTGATTCGCATGCGCAAGCTCCCGCAAACAGAGGGCGGTGCTGGATTCTACCGGGCACGGCCGGCTGGTGTCAGGGGGTGTGGCTCGGCATGCAGGTTCACGGTGCGGAACAGTGGGTGGGCGTCAACTCACAGGCCGGCGGCCTTCCGCAACTCGGGCGCGCGGTGCACGCTCTCCCAGGTGAACTCGGGCTCGTTGCGCCCGAAATGTCCGCCGGCCGCCGTCTTGCGATAGATCGGGCGGCGCAGCTGCAGGTACTGGATGATGCCGGCGGGAGTGGTCGGGAATAGTTCCTGCACGAGCTGGGCGATGCGCTCGTCGGGGATCTTGCCGGTTCCTTCGGTATCCACGTGGACGCTGACCGGGCGGGCCACGCCGATCGCGTACGCCAGTTGCAGCTCGCAGCGATCACTGATGCCCGACACGACAATGTTCTTCGCGATGTGACGCGCCATGTAGCTGGCCGATCGATCGACCTTGGTCGGGTCCTTGCCGCTGAACGCCCCGCCGCCGTGGCGTCCGCGTCCGCCGTAGGTATCGACGATGATCTTGCGGCCCGTGAGACCGGTCTCGCCGTGCGGCCCGCCGACAACGAACCGCCCGGTCGGATTGATGTGGTAAATGAGGTCGCCGTTGACCAGATCGCGGGGAATCACGGGGTGAATGATCTGCTCGCGCACCACCTGGTGGATCGTCTTCTGGTCGACGTCCGGGTCGTGCTGCGTCGAGACGACGACGGTGTGCACGCGAACCGGCCGGGCGCCTTCGTACTCGATGGTCACCTGGCTCTTGCCGTCGGGCCGGAGCCAGGAGATGTCGCCGCTCTTGCGCTGTTCGGCCAGGCGGTTCACGATGCGGTGCGCCAGCGCGATCGGCATCGGCATGAGCTCGGGCGTCTCGTTGGATGCGTACCCGAACATGAGGCCCTGGTCCCCTGCGCCGATCTCTTTGCCGCGTGACGCATCCTCGTCCACGCCCATGGCGATGTCGGGGCTCTGCCGGTCGATCGTGACCATGACCGCGCAGGTATCCCCGTCGATCCCCATGTCGCTGTGCGTGTAGCCGATCGACTTGATGACGCCGCGGACGACCGGCGCGTAGTCGACGCGTGCGGTGGTGGTGATCTCTCCCGCGACGAGCGCCAGGCCCGTGGTGACCAGCGTCTCGCAGGCGACGCGAGCGACCGGGTCCTGCTCGAGTATGGCATCCAGGATGCCGTCGGAGATCTGATCCGCGACCTTGTCCGGGTGGCCCATGGTCACGGACTCGCTGGTGAAGAGGGA
>JBGPMX010000159.1:0-8932 GCA_041487215.1 Planctomycetia bacterium
CGCATCATCGCACCGGCCCTGGCCATGCTCGTGTGCCTGGCGCTTGCCCAGACGGGGCGCGCCACGGAGCGCGGGGGAGCCAAGCCCAACTTCATCTTTGTGCTGGTCGATGATCTCGGCTGGACGGATCTCTCCTGCTATGGCAGCACATTCTGCGAGACGCCGCACATCGATCGCCTGGCGGCGCGCGGCATGCGATTCACGAGTGCCTACGCCGCGTGCACCGTCTGCTCGCCGACCCGCGCCAGCATCCTGACCGGCAAATACCCGGCCCGGTTACACCTGACCGACTGGATCCCGGGCCACGCGCGTCCGGCGGCAAAGCTCCGCGTGCCCGACTGGACGCAGCACCTGCCCCTCGGCGAGCTCACGATGGCCGAAGCGCTGCATGAGGCGGGCTACGCGACGGCCAGCATCGGTAAATGGCACCTGGGGGGCGAGGGCTACGAGCCGGAGCGGCAGGGATTTGACGTGAACGTGGCAGGCGACCACCGCGGTCAGCCCTCCAGCTATTTCTCTCCCTACAAGATCCCTTCCATCCCGGATGGGAAGCCTGGCGAATACCTCACGGACCGGCTCACCGATGAAGCGATCGCGTTCATCGCACGGAACCGCGATCGCCCGTTCTACCTTTATCTTCCTCACTACGGCGTACACACGCCGCTCCAGGCCAAGAAGCCGCTCATGGACAAGTACGCGGCCAAGGCCGATCCCGCACACCCGCAGCACAACGCCGTGTACGCGGCGATGATCGAGAGCGTGGACCTCAGCGTCGGGCGCCTCGCGCACCAACTGGATGAACTCGGAATCGCCGATCGCACCGTGTTCGTCTTCATGTCCGACAACGGCGGGCTGATTGGCAACCCAGCCGGTCCCGTCACTTCAAACCTGCCGCTTCGCGCCGGCAAGGGCTCTGCTTACGAAGGGGGCGTGCGCGTGCCGATGTTCGTCTGCTGGCCCGGCGCGGTCCGTCCGAACAGCACGTGCGACGTGCCCGTCATCAGCGTCGATTTTTTCCCCACCATGTTGGAGATGGCCGGGCTGTCCGCCGCTCCCGCGCACCGGACGGATGGCGTCAGCCTGGTGCCTCTGCTCCAGGGGAAGAGCGCGATCGAGCGCGAGGCGATCTACTGGCACTATCCGCACTATCACCCGGGCGGTGCGACGCCTTACGGCGCGGTGCGGCAGGGGGATCTCAAGCTGATCGAGTTCTTTGAGGACGACCACGTCGAGCTGTATGACGTGCGGCGGGATATCGGCGAGGCGGCCGATCTGGTGGACCGCATGCCGGAGGAAACGGCCGCGCTTCGGGCTCGGCTGCATGAGTGGCGTCGCGCGGTCGGCGCCCAGATGCCGGTGACGAATCCGGCGTCCGAGAGGAACTAAGCAGGTCCGCAGAAGAACGTAGGCTGCCGATCGGGCGTACGTCAGGCTTTCCAGCCTGACTCGGTTCGGCATCGGCCTTGTCAGGCTGGAAAGCCTGACGTACCTCGTACTGCCGACCTACTTAGTAGGCGAGGACGTGGGAGATGACGCGGCCCCCCACGTCGGTGAGCCGCTCGTCGCGGCTGTTGTGCAGGAACGTCAGCTTCTCGTGGTCCAGTCCGAGCAGGTGCAGGATGGTGGCGTGGAAGTCGTGCACCGAGATACGATCAGTGACGGCGCGCAGCCCGAATTCGTCCGTGGCGCCGATCGCCTGCCCCCCCTTTACGCCGCCGCCGGCCATCCACATCGTGTAGCCGTACGGATTGTGATCGCGCCCCTTGCCTCCCTGGGACATCGGCGTACGGCCGAACTCGCTGGCCCAGATGACCAGCGTTGTGTCGAGCAGTCCGCGCTGCTTGAGGTCGGTGAGCAGAGCGGCGATGGGCTGGTCGACGTGCCCGCACATTGTTTCGTGGTTCGAGTTCAGGTCGTCGTGTGCGTCCCATTGCGTGATGAGCGGTCCGCCGCCGGAGTAGAGCTGCACGAAGCGCACGCCGCGCTCGACCAGGCGGCGGGCCAGCAGGCAGCGGCGGCCGAAGTCCGCGGTCCGCTTGTCATCGAGCCCGTAGGCCGCGCGCGTTCCCGTGCTCTCACGCGACAGGTCCACCGCTTCCGGCGCATGCTGCTGCATCCGGAACGCGAGCTCGTAGGACGCGATCCGCGCCGCCAGCTCGCTGTCTGCCGGATCGCGCTCGACCTGGTTCATGCGTTGGATCAGGTCCAGCGTGCCGCGCTGCCGATCGATGGCGACGCCGGCCGGCGGCTCGAGATTCAAGATCGGGCTCGAGCCGCGGCGCAGCACGGTCCCCTGGTAGACCGCGGGCAGGAAGCCAGCGCCCCAGCAGGGCGCGCCCCCTTCCGGCGGGCCTTCGGGCTGCGGGAGCACGCAGTACGCGGGCAGGTTGTCGCTGGCACTGCCCAGCCCGTAGGTCGCCCAGGCCCCCAGGCTCGGTAGCCCCATGATGGTGCGCCCGCTGTGCAGTTCGTACATGGCCGGGGCGTGCACCGTGCTGGTGCACCAGCAGGAGCGCAGGAAAGCGATGTCGTCCACGCAGCCCGCCAGGTGCGGCAGCAGGTCCGAGACTTCCAGCCCCGCGCGGCCGTGCTTGCGAAACCGCCGCGTACTCGCCAGGAGCGGTGTATCCCCTTTCGTGAACTGGCTCACGGGTCGGCCGAAGCTTTCGGGGAGCGGCTGGCCGTGGCGCTTGGTGAGTTCGGCCTTGGGATCGAACAGGTCGACCTGGCTCGGCCCGCCGACCATGAACATGAAGATGACGGACTGGGCTTGGGCGGGAAAGTGCGGCGGCCGGTCCGCCAGCGGGTTGGCCGCCGGCCCGGCTCGCCACGGCGGACTGTTCGCGGCGCGCGACTCGCGGTCGAGTAGCCAGGCGAGCGCGATCGAGCCGAAGCCGGCCCCGGCCCGGAAGAGAAAGTCACGTCGCGTTTTTGCAAACGGTAGGTGTCGCATCGGCCCGCCCGTGCTCACGGCACGTAGAGAAACTCGTTGCGGTTGAACATCGCCAGGCAGAAATCCGCGAGCGCCGCCGCGTCGCTCGCGTCCGTGTGCGACACGGGAGCGGCACCGGACGCCTGCGCGGCGCTCACGCCTCTCTGGATCCGCTCGGACTGTTCCGCCAGAAAGTCGCGCCCCATGGAAACTTCTGCCGGGCCGGGCGGGCGACCCAGGGCGAGCCGGTACGCGCGATCGATCAGCGCGGCCGGATCCCTGCCGCACTCGCGGAGTAAACGAGCGGCGAAGGCTTGCGACTGCTCGTGCGCGAACGGCCCGTTCATCAGGATCAGCGCCTGCGGCGCGAACGTGCTGACCGCGCGCACCGGGCAGGAGCTGAGTGTGTCGGGTTGATCGAACGCCTCGAACAGGGGCAGCCGGACGTTGCGCTTGGCGAACAGGTAAATGCTGCGACGGGAATGCTCACGCGCGTCCGGTGTCACGCGCCAGAGTCCGTCCGGCTCGCCCTCGGTGAAGATCAGCTCGTACACGGCCGGCTCGAGCGGCACGCGGACCATGGGTCCACCCCGCTCCTCGTTCAGCGTTCCGGCCGTGGCCAGCATGCTGTCGCGGATCGCTTCGGCGTCCAGACGCCGCCGGTTCATGCGTGCGAGCAGCCGATTCTCGGGGTCCGCCTGCTGCGCGAGCGCGCCCCCCGCACCGTGGGATGCCTGCCGGTACGCGCCGGAGAGGACCATGAGCCGGTGCAGGTGCTTGATGGACCAGCCGTGCTCGACGAACTCGCAGGCCAGCCAATCGAGCAGCTCGGGGTGGCTGGGTGCTTCGCCGCGGAGCCCGAAGTCGTTCGGCATGCGGACGAGGCCGCGGCCGAAATGGTGCTGCCAGACGCGATTCACCAGGACGCGGGCGGTAAGCGGGTGGTCCGGCCGGGTGAGCCAGCGCGCAAGTGCCAGGCGGTCGGCTCCGCCCGGTTCCTGACCGCAGCCCGCGGCGGGCGCGGCGGGATCGACGAGCACGCGCGGAACGGCCGGCTCGAGCTTGGGGCCCTTGTGCTTCGGGTCGCCGCGCATGAGCAGGTGCGTGGGCACGGCATGGCCCGCATCCGCGACGGACCAGGCCTCGGCGAGCGGCAAGGGGAGCTGCGCTTCGAGACCGTGGATCTCGGCGCGCCCGGCGGCACGCCGCTCTCGGTCTTGCGGGGTCAGCGCCGCCACAATCTCGTCCCAGGTCACCTTGAGTAGGATCTGCGCATGCTCGGCCAGCTTTTTCTGCTCGGGGTCCCGCTTGTCGGCGCTCACCTCGAGTGCTTCGCGGTACATCGACTCGAGGCGGGCCTTCTTCTCGTCGCTCAAACGTTTGCGGTACGGCGCCTCGAGCTGATCGACCTGCTTGCGTAATGGCGCCAGCCGCGCCTCGAGTTCCTCCGTGCGCCGCTCGTGCGCCGCGCGCTGCTCGGGCCGCGCGATGTCGATGTCTTTCGGCTCCGTGGCCGCGAAGAACGCCTGAAGACGGTAGTAGTCCGCCTGCGAGATAGGATCGAACTTGTGGTCGTGGCAGCGGGCGCAACCGACAGTGAGGCCCAGCAGCGCCGAGCCGACCGTGGCCGTCATCTCGGTCAGCACTTCCTGGCGGTTGACCTCGGGGTCGGTGTTTCCGCCGACGACATGCACCGGGCCGCAGCGGTTGAAGCCGGTCGCAATCCGCAGCTCGGGGCAGTCGAGCGGCTCCCGGCCGCGCGCCAGCAGGTCCCCCGCCAGCTGCTCGGTGAGGAAGCGATCGTACGGTTTGTCATCGTTCAACGCGTCGATCACGTAATCGCGATACCGCCAGGCGTGCGGCCGCTCGCCGTCCGCCTCGTAGCCATTGGTCTCGGCATAGCGCACGACGTCCAGCCAGTGCTGAGCCCAGCGCTCGCCGTAGTGCGGCGAGGCGAGCAGCCGATCGACCGCGTGCTCGTACGCATCGGGCCGGCTGTCCCGCAGGAACTCGTCCAGCGCGTTGGGCGTCGGCGGCAGCCCGGTCAGGTCGAACGTCACCCGGCGCAAGAGCGTCGGCCGGTCGGCGCCTGGCGCGGCGGCCAGACCCGCCGCCTCGATGCGCGCGAGCAGGAAGGCATCGACCGGCGTGCATACCGCGCCGGTGTTCTTCACCGCGGGCACGGCCGGGCGCGCCGGCCGGCGAAACGACCAGTGCGCGCGGTCCTGCTCGGTAATCGGACGCTCGGGCACCTGGTTCACCGCCGGGTCGTCCCCCGCCGCGCGCGGCAACCCGGCCGCGATGGCGGCAAGGAGCAGGCCAGTGGGGATGAGCGGGCGGCAGCGATGCATGGAGGCCCTCCGGGCGATGCGGCGTGCGCGGTGCGGCAGGAACGAACCAAAACCATCCTACCGGGGGCCGCACCAATTGTCACCGGCTGGTGCGGCGACAGCGACTATCGCCCGCCGCTCGTTGCAGCTACAACGGGCCCATGGCCACGGATCAAAATCACACGCCGGCAACGGCGGTCCGGCACCTGGTGGTGTTTGCCATTACGCTGACGTCCTTGCTGCTTTATCTGGACCGGAACTGCATCGCGTTCCTCACCCGGTTCATCGAAGAAGACCTGCAGCTGACCGATAGCCAGATGGCATGGGTGCTGGGTGGGTTCTTCTGGACGTACGCGATCGCCCAGGTGCCCTGCGGGTGGCTGACCGACCGGCTCGGCGGGCGCGTGACCATGACGTGGTTCGTGTTGTTGTGGTCGCTTTTCACGGCCCTGACCGGACTCACGGGCGGGCTGGTCCCGTTGTTTCTGCTGCGGCTCGGCTTCGGCCTGGCGCAAGCGGGCGCGTACCCGACGAGTGCAGCAATGATCGGCAAGTGGATGCCGTTGTCGAGCCGCGGCATCGCAAACAGCGTGGTCGCATTCGGCGGCCGGGTAGGCGGTGCGGTGGCGTCCGTGCTGACGGCTTACCTGCTTATGCTTCTGGTGCCGACCTGGCGTGGCGTGATGCTGATCTACGGAGCCGCGGGTCTTTTTGTCGCCGCCCTGTTCTGGTGGGTGGCACGCAACCGGCCGGATGAACACTCCGGATGCAATGCGGCAGAGATCGCGCGGATCGAGGCAGGTGCGAGACGGACCGATCCGTACGGCAAAGCGCGGACGTTCCCGTGGAGAGAGGTGCTGGCCAGCCGCAGCCTTTGGCTGGACAACATCGCCGAGTTCGGCACCAACGTCGGCTGGGTCTTCCTGGTGACGTGGCTGCCGCGTTATCTGCAGGAGGCGCACGAGGTGCCGGTCGAGCTGCGCGGCTGGCTGACGGGTCTGCCGCTTGTGGCCGGCTGGTTCGGCATGCTCGGCGGCGGGTGGCTGACGGACCGGCTCACGCCGATCCTCGGGCTGCGTTGGGGGCGGGCGTTGCCGATGTCTGTGTCCCGTTTCATCGCGATGGGCGCGTTCCTTGCCTGCCTGCTCCCTCTTTCTCCCTGGGGCGTGACGGCCGCGTTTGCAGTGGTCGCGTTCGCGACCGATCTGGGCATCGGCGCGCTCTGGGCCTTCAAACAGGACGTGGGCGGCCGCCATGTCGGCTCGATCCTGGGCTGGGGAAACATGTGGGGGAATTTCGGTGCCGCGGTTTCGCCCGTGCTCCTGAACAGCATGGTGGGGGAGAGCAAGCACTGGGACGGCGCGTTTCTCGCCTGTGCCGGGGCCTTCCTGATCGCCGGTCTCGCGGCGATCGGCATCGATGCCCGAATCCCCGTCGTGCCGGAAGAGACGGAAGACGCCGCGAGGGGAGAGGATGGGGTCGAGGAGTGAACGCGGTTCGCGGACCCCCGTGCGGTTCGGCGGGGTCGGAGACCCGCGCCGAACGCGGCGGATGAGCGGCGGGGTCGGAGACCCGCGCCGAGGCTCTCACGGCTGCACGGCGTCGCGGATCTCCAGCTTTGCCTCGGCCGTTACCGGCTCGCGGTGATCCATTGCCGTCGCACGCAGCACGACCGGGGCGTTGCATGGGCCGCAGGCACCCGGCGCGAAGCGAATCGTCAGCACGGCGCTCGACGCACCGGCCGGAACCGATACGCCATCCGCGAGTACACCGCGCAGCTGCGCGGGCAGGACGAGCTCGAGGCGGACGGGGCCTGTCAGGCCCTTGCCCCGCGTGATGCGGACCGAAATGGCGTGCTCGCCCGGTTCGGCCGTGAGCGACGCGCGATCGGCTTCCACGCCGAGCCGCCCCGGTTCGATGACGGCGACGTCATGAGCTCGAACGCCTTCTGCTGGAACACGCTGACGGCCTGCGCGGCGCGGTTGACGCGTGCCTCGGCCGAGCGCTGGTAGCGGTCCACTTGGGCGAGCAGGTGCCGGCGCGCTTCGAGCCGGTCGGTCTCGATCACGGGAGGCGGAACCACGTCGGGCACGGAGAAGTCAGGGGCGTTCGGGTCGGCCTCGATCACGAACGGTGCCGCCGCGGCGCCGAGGTACGCGGAGCCCGCGCTCGGGTGCATCTTGGGCAGGCAGACGTAGGGAGGCACGGAGCCGCGTGGGCCGAGCTTGCGCGCGATGATCGCACCATGCGCTGGACGCTGGTTGTTCGGCTTCAGGGTCGGGTTGAAGCCGGCTTGCGGGAAGTATCCGGTGAACAGGTAGTGGTCGGCCGGCCCGTGGTCCGAGTTGTGGTGGCGGAACGAGCGGATCAGCGCAAATTTGTCCTTCTGCGCCGCGTCGGCGCCGCCGCCGGGGATGCCGGCATCATCGCCGGCGGCGAGCGGCGTGCTCATGGCCAGAAGGAGCAGCACAGGCAGATGAGGCCGTCTCTGCAGCGCTGTTGTAGCAGAACCGCGCTCCACGGAGAACGAGAAGGTCGGCTACATCGGGCGGCGGGCCAGGCTGGCGATGACCGCGGCGAGCTCGGCGAGCTCGACCGGCTTGGGCACGTGCATCTGGACGCCGGCCAGGAGTGCGCGCGTGCGATCTTCGGCGCGTGCGTACGCGGTGAGCGCGACGGCGGGGGTCTGCCCGCCGCGCTCGGGGGGCAGCATGCGAACCCGGCGCAAGAACGCGTAGCCGTCTTCGCCCGGCATGCCGATGTCCGTGATGAGCACGTGCGGCAGGAACCGCTCGAGCAGTTGGGCGGCCTCGGCGGCGGAGTTGGCCGACGCGACCTCGGCGCCGCAGGACCGCAGCATGGTGCTGAGCATCGAGATTGAGTCGGGTTCGTCGTCCACCAGCAGGAGACGCAGGCCGTCGAGGCGGGGGGCCTGGCTGAACGCCATGCAGCTGCCGGAGGTGGGGCGGATTCCCGGCTCGCCGCGGCCGCTTTCGGGCGTCTCCTCTACGATCATGACGGGGATCTTTACGACGAAGGTCGCCCCTCTCCCCTCGCCGTCGCTGTGCACCGACACCGTTCCACCGTGCAGCTCGACCAGGTGGCGCGCGATGGCCAGGCCGAGCCCGAGCCCGGTGTGACTGCGGGTCGTCGTGCTGTCGGCCTGTCGAAACCGCTCGAAGATGTGCGGCAGGAATTCCTTGGTGATCCCGCTGCCGGTATCGCTCACGACGATCTCGACGTGCGAATCGACCCGTGCCAGGCGCACCTCGACCTGGCCGCCGCGCGGCGTGAACTTCACGGCGTTCGAGACCAGGTTCCAGACGATCTGCTGCAGGCGGTCGGGGTCTGCCGAGATCGGTCCGGCGGCGGGATCGAGCACCGGCTGGATGCGGATGTCTTTCGCTTCGGCGGCGGGCCGCACGGCGTCGATGGCTCCCTCGATCACGCCCATCGGCGTGATCGGCCGCACGTTGAGGCGGAGCTTGCCGCTGATGATGCGGGAGACGTCGAGTAGGTCCTCGATGAGATGCGCCTGCGCGGCCGCGTTGCGTTCGATGGAGTCGATCGCGCGCGCGGTGGCGGTTTGGTTCAGGGTGCCGGAGCGGAGCAGGCGGGCCCAGCCGAGCATGGCGTTGAGCGGCGTGCGGAGTTCGTGCGACACGGTGGC
>JBGPMX010000160.1:0-8919 GCA_041487215.1 Planctomycetia bacterium
AGCACCATGCGCTCCTGCGCTTCGCTGATCCAGATCTCGGTGTAGGAGAGCCCGGCGTACTTGAGCGGCACGCGGTCCAGCCAGACCTCGGCACCGATCGTCTCGCCCATTTCGCCCACCGCCGAGCTGAATCCGCCGGCGCCGCAATCGGTGACGGCGTGGTAGAGCCGGCGGTCGCGCGCGGCGAGCAGCACGTCGAGCACCATTTTCTCGGTGATCGCGTTGCCAATCTGCACGGCGCCCCCCGACAACCGCTCGGACTGCTCGGTGAGCTCGACCGACGAGAACGTGGCTCCGTGGATGCCGTCGCGTCCGGTCCGCCCGCCGATCGCCACGATCAGGTCGCCCGGCTTCGGCTCCTTGTGCGACCGGTCGCTCGGGATGATGCCCACGTTGCCGCAAAACACCAGCGGGTTGCCCAGGTAGCGCTGATCGAAATAGATTGCCCCGCTGACCGTGGGAATGCCCATGCGATTGCCGTAGTCGCGTACGCCGGCCACCACGCCCTTCATGACCCGCTGGGGATGGAGCACGCCGGGCGGCAGCCGGTCGGGTGGGAAGTCGGGGGGCGCGAAGCAGAAAACGTCGCTGTTCGCGATCGGCTTGGCGCCCAGCCCGGTGCCCATGGAGTCTCGGATGACGCCGCCGACGCCGGTGTTGGCTCCGCCGTAGGGCTCGATCGCGGACGGGTGGTTGTGCGTCTCGACCTTGAAGCAAATGTTGAACGCGTCGTCGAAGCGAACGATCCCCGCGTTGTCCTCGAAGACGCTGACGCACCAGTCACGTTCGGGTCCCCACGCCTCGCGGATTTCGCGCGTGGCGCGGAAGATGGTCTCGCGCAGCAGGTTGTCGAATCGCTCCCGGCGCAGCACCTCGCCCCGTTCGCTCAGTTCGGTGTACTCGATTCTGCCGCGCAGCGTTTTGTGCGAGCAGTGTTCGGACCAGGTCTGGGCCAGCGTCTCGAGTTCGGCGTCGGTCGGGTCGCGGCCCAGCGCGCGGTAATGCTGTTGGATGGTATGCATCTCGGCCAGGCTCAGGCTCAGCTGGCCGTCGCGGCTGACGCGTTCCAGTTCGGGATCGGTCAGGCCGCGCATGGAAACGGTGACGAGCTGGAACGCGTAAGGGCTTCCGCCGCCCAGGTGATCGATCTCGAGAGGCCCCCAGACCACCTGCTCGATCGCGTCATTGGCCAGCACGCGGCCGGCGAGCCGGGTGCGGGTATCGGCGTCCCCCGCTCCCGCGATCCAGTAGCGGCGAAAGGTGCGCACGCGGTCGACGGCCAGGCCCAGATCATGGATCGCCCGCTCGACGCTCTGGGCTGCCGGATCCATCACACCGGGTTTCAGCAGCACATTTGCCACGGTGGGCGCGCTGTCGCGGTCCGCCGTGGTGCCGATTTGAAATTCCTCGGTGACCGGATCGCTCAGCAGCTCACGGCCGATGCGTTCCAGGTCGGCCGGCCCGAGAGATCCTTCGATGAGGTAGCCGCGCGCGGAGCGCGTCGCGCGTACGCCGCCGAAGTGAAGCGTTTCGATGTCGGCCGCGATGCGCCGCGCCTCGACGTCGGGCTGATCCGGCCGCGACAGAACGCTGATCTGCCAGAGCATCGAGCTTCCTTTCCCGTCCGTATCGAGCTCGCCCCGCTGTCCCGCCGCCACGCCGGCCCCGATGGGGCTCGGGTTAAACAACCTGCCGCCACCCCGCGCCATTATTCGCGGGCGCGGGAGCGGCGGCGCGGGCGCGGGGGCCGGAGGGACCCGTTCACTTCCGCCACCGCCTCGCGGTTCTCCTTGGAGCGCCCCCAGAGCTCGCGCAGCCGCTGGTCGTCGCCTTGCTCGAGCGCAACGCGAAAATCGCTCAGCGCCGCCTCGTAGCTGCGCAGCGACTCGAGCAGCGGGCGGGCGTTGTCGAGAAAGATCGCGGTCCAGAGCTCGGGGTCGCTCGCCGCGATCCGCGTCGTGTCGTGGAAGCCGGACGCGGCCAGTTCCCGGTAGGCCTGGGGGAGCACGATCGAGAGGGAGGCGGCGGCCAGGTGGGGCAGGTGGCTGGCGTAGGCGAGCGCCTGGTCGTGCATCTCTGGAGTCATGGTCAGGACGCGGGCGCCGAGCGCGCGCCAGAACGCGGTGACGGCCGCCACGGCGTCGCGGGGCGTCTTGTCGGTCACGGTGACGACCGAGACGCGGTCCACGAAGAGGTCCGCGCGCGCCTCGTCCACGCCGCGCTTCTCGGACCCGGCCAGCGGGTGGCTGCCCACGAAGCGCACGGCTTCGGGCAGACTCGCCTCGAGCCTTGCGACGATGTGCCGCTTCGTGCTGCCCGCGTCGGTGAAGAGGGCGCCGGGCGGGCAATGCGCCGCCGCCCGCTCGGCCTGATCCGCGATCAAATTCACCGGCGTGCAGAAGATGGTCAGTTCGGCGTCCGCCACGCCGCGTGCCAGGTCCAGCGTCCCGCTGTGCAGGGCGCCCATGCGCCGCGCTCGATCGAGCGTGGCTTTCCGGCGCGCAACCCCGACCACTCGACGCGCCAGCCGGCGTTTCCGCAGCGCCATGCCGATCGAGCCGCCGATGAGTCCCACGCCCACGATGGCGACCGTATCAAGTCTCATGCCGCCGCGGATTCTAAAGGAATCACGCGGCCCGCGGAAGCGGCGCGCGCAGGGTCAACCGCGCCAGCCGCGACCCCACCCAACTTGTTCCCGCTCCGGGGCGCATTACAATGTTTCCATGCCTCGATTCACGCGTCACGTTTTTGTCTGCTGCAACCGCCGCGAACCGGGCAATCCGCGCGGCTGCTGTGACGCGGATGGCGGCGAAGCGCTGCGCAATCAATTCAAGATCGAGCTCAAGAAGCGCGGGCTGAACGGGCAGGCCCGCGCGAACAAGGCGGGCTGCCTGGACCAGTGCGAGCACGGGCCGAACGTGGTGATCTACCCCGACGGCATCTGGTACGGCGGCGTGACACTCGCCGATGTGCCGCGAATCATCGAGCAGACCATCGTCGGCGGGGTCATCCTTGAAGACTTGCTGATCCGCGACGAATGCCTGAACAACCCGCACTGCCCTCACGTGGAAGCGGCCAAGGCAAAGGTCCAGAGTCCAGAGTCGAGAGTCGAGGGCCAGAAAGACGAGGCACGCAGGGCAAAGGCATCCTGAATACACAGGCGTTACGTTCATTCGCCTCGGCATCACGGTGCCGAACGCTCTCCAGCGCTAGGGTAGCGGATGGCTAGACAACCGGCTCGCTTAGGGGTCTTCAGGGGTCTTGCCTCTCGTTGCCTTGTCTGACTCTTGACCCTCGACCCTTGGCTGTTGTCTCTCGACTCCTTTCTGGCTCTAGCCTCTGGACCCTCGACTCTTCTTCAGGGAGTTCCCAATGCGACGTGCCGGGATCATCGCCCTTGCGGGCAGCATCACCCTCGCCCTGCTCGGGACCCGTGCGGCCCTCAGCCAGGTGGCGAAGCCGAAAGACCTGGATAAGCAACACGACGACCTGCTGCGCGATTTTTCCGCGCGCTCCCACAAGCTCGCCCTCCAGTACCAGCAGTCCGGCAACCACGACAAGGCGAAGGAAACGCTCAACCTGCTGCTCAAGGTCGCTCCGAACGATGACCAGGCCAAGAACCTGCTCGAGAAGATCAGCAAGCAGGAGCTCTCCGAGAACAAGAAGACGCTCAAGGTCCTGGCCAACCAGTCCTGGCAGAAGACGGGAGTCGTCGTGTTCGAGGGGAAGCCGGTGTCGATCGAGGCGAAGGGGGAGTGGGTCTTCAAGATGAACCGCAGCGTCAGCGGCGACGGCATGGAGGTCCCCGAGGACATGAAGCAATTCCCGCTGGGCGCGCTGATCGGCTACGTCGAGGCGGTGGAGCCGGCCGTGCGCGGCACGGCCAAGGACGCCGCCGCCAAGAAAGACAAGCCGAAGGAGAAGAAGGATCGCCCGTTCCTGGTCGGAGCTCAGAAGGTGTTCACGCCCCAGTCGACCGGCATGCTCTACCTCAAGATGCACGATTCGGACCCTGCCGACAACGCCGGCCAGCTCGCGGTCACCATCTCGGGCCAAGTGCGCGAGAAGTAGCCTGCTCGCATCCCGTCTCTCTTCAATGGAGCGCAGCGATTCCCTGGGTGAGAAAGGTTCCCCAGGGCGTTGCCCTGGGCTTTAGAATCTCAGCCCTTCAGGCTGAAGCGGCGACCTTGTCGCCGCTTTCCGCGGTACCGACTTCGGAAGCTACACTCGCTCTCCGTGAAACTGTTCCAACGAGGTTGGACGGAGTACTCACCACGTTACGCGCACGGGTGTTCCCGGTCCTGCGGCCAGCTTCGCGGCGGCGGATCCGTTGCGCACCGCGATCTCCAAGAGGCGGCTGCTGCCGACGAGCGCCAGGACGGTCCCTTCAGGGCAGTCGCCGTAGGTGCGGACCAGTGGGATGGCGTCGCATCCGCCGCAACGCACTCGCATGGCGGCGCACTCCCGCCCGCGCGATGCCAGATCGCTCTCGGAGATGTTCGAGATCAGGTTGCCGAAGCGGTCGGCGATGATCAGCTCGCCGTCGATGCCGTCCGCTCTCGCCCGCGGCGCGGGCCAGCGGAGCGTAACCCCGTCGGCTACCGCGGGTCCGAGCGCGCTCGGGGGAACCCCGAGGCTCAGGTGCGCCGCGACCGGTGCCAGGATATCGCGGCCGTGGAAGGTCGCAGAAACGGGCTGACGCCAGAACCGCGCGGCCGAGATCTCCCACCACTCGACATCCGACCGGCCGCGCGCCACCCAGGACAGCACGCCGTTATCGGGCGCCAGGAACAGCTGCCCCTGGGTGCGAACGCAGACCAGCCGCCGGTCCGTGCCTACGCCCGGATCCACGACGACCAGGTGGATCGTTCCCGCGGCAAAACAAGCTGTGATCTGCGTGAGGCAGAACGCGGCCTCGCGCATGTTCTGCGGCGCAATTTCGTGCGATACGTCCACCAGCCGCGCGTCCGGGTGGATGCCCAGAATGATCCCCTTCATCGCGGCGACGTACGGGCCGTGCGATCCGAAGTCGGTCGTGAGCGTGATGATGGGCGCGGGCATGACACCGTTATTATCCGGGATCGTGCCGGCGTGATACCAAGAGCAAATCCACGTCGGGGACGAGAACGCGTGCTACCGCTTCTCGGTGCGACCTTCGGCGTTGGCGATGCGGGCAGGTTCCGCGTGCCGGCTGAGGTCGAGCGTGCACCAGGCTGTGACCGAGTGGCCGGCGTCGTCGCGTGCCGCAAGCTTGATCACGATGGAAGGGTCGCGCGGCGTGCCCGGATCCAGCTCGAACTCGGCGCTCACATGCGGCCGGTCCGGCTCTAGCCGGGTCCGCCCGAACGCTTCGCGCAGGTCGTGAGCGTCGAGCACGCCGCTCGAGCAGCCGCGATCAGTCTCCTTGTTCGATCCCGGTTCCAGCCGCTCCCAGGCCAGGTGCTCGAGATTGGCCGGCACTCCGTCGGCCTCACTCAGCTCGACGCGGAACCGCCGTGGCGTATCCGCCGGCTGGCTGGATGGAACGAGGCGCGCATGCATGACGAGCCGGGGAAGATTCGCGGGCAGGCGGCGCACCGTGACCTGGAGATCCGCTGCGGGATCCGCCAGCACCCGCACGCGCATTCCGGCCGCGCTCGCCGCGCACGCGAGCCAGTACTTCGTGCTCGTGCCCACCAGGCTGAACCGGCGCGCAGCGCCGTCCGGGTCCAGATATTCGTACGACGGGCCGGCCAGGAGCCGGCTGCCGAGCTGCGCCCGCAGGCTCAGGAACCGCAGCTCCTCGCTCGGTTCCCGCGCCATGCCCGTCTGGCTCAGAAAGAGAGCGGCGGTCCATGCGCGGTACAGCTCGGCGAACGGGCACCCCAGCGCGGTCTCGACATTCGTCACCCCCGACAGGTTGCTTTGCACTAGCGATCGCAGCGTGTCCTCGCCGAACTGATCGACGCACCAGCGCAGGAAGAGGTAAGTGCTGCCGCGGTTGCCGTGGCCGCGCCAAAGCTCCGCCGCGCGGTAGTCCTCGACGACCAGTCGGTACCGTTCCGGCGCGTTGAGAAATCCGCTGATGCGGTAGTCGAGGTTCGACCAGGAGTAGCCGAAGCGGTTCTCCGCCAGGTGCGCGATCGATTCGTCGAGCCAGCTCTCCTCTTCCTGGTGCGGCGCGTCGGGCAGATAGCGGCCGAACACGTGTTCGCTGAACGTGATCGCGTGCGCGTACTCGTGGGCCAGCAGGGTGCGCAGATGCGGCCCGGTTTGCAGATCCGCGTTCAAATACATCATGTCGCAGCGATTGCCCAGGGGCGGCTCGAGGTCCGGGTAGAAGTCGCTGCCGCGCACGAAGCCGCCCACCGAGACGGTGCCGCCGGAAAGCTGCCCGAGCCAGTGCGTGAACAGGATCGTGAAGCGGCCGTCGCCGTCCACGTCGCGGTGACGGCCCAGTGTGCGGCGGGCGATCGGATAGACCTCGCGCTCGAACGTCTCCCGCGTCTCGCCGACCAGTGCATCCAGGCCCGGGCGAGCGAGATCGTCGCGGTCCACATAGACCGCACAGGCGGGACCGGCGGCGACCCGCCGGGCCACAACGTTCTGGTAGTTCTCGCGGCGCGCGAAGTCGTCCCCGCGTACCATGAGCCAGAACGACCGCTCCGCAGGCGGCTCGACCGTGTGGCCCGCGTCAGCGGGGGGGCCGACCGCGTCGCGAACCCAAGCCGCGTCGCGGCGGCGTCGCTCGAGGCGCTCGATGCACCGGGAGGCCACCGGCCGATCTTCGGCCGCGAACGGCCGCGGGTCCGCCACCGCTTCCGCGCGGATCTCGACCGGGAACGGCCCGGGTTGCGCGGCCAGCGCGCTGGTGACGACCAGGTAGCGGTCGTGAGCACGGCCCGTGGGAAGGTCGAAGGTCGCCGTGCCGTTGGCGATCGGCACGGCGACAAGATCCGAGGCAAGCAGAGGGGCGGGAAGCGCGCCGTGCGGCGGCGCCGACAGGGGGACCGACGCCCAGGAGAGCCAGATGCCGAGCGTGCACCACGTCGACAGAACGACGCGCCGCAGCACCGCCATGCGGCCCCTCCGGGTTGGTCTCGTGCGCGCCGCCGAAACAGATGCCATGCCGGGAATCGCGGGTCAGGATGTGCCAGGCGGGGCGCGAACTCCGGCCCCTCTCTTGTGAGATCGGCTGTAGCGGCAGGGAAGGTTGAGAGGAACTTGCGTCGCGGGGCGTTGCAGGGTTGAAATGTTGAATCGTTAAATCGTTACGGGTTCGGCGTGGGTCTCCGACCCCGCCGCTGCAGATCAAAGGTCTCCCCGCTGGCTCGCCCCCCCTCACCCCATGAGGAGGGTGGCGTGGGGCGAGGAGAGCGAAATGGGCGAGGCTCTTCTCGCGCGTGATGGTTCCCCTCGCCCCACGCAAGCCGCCCTCAGCGCTCACGGCGGCGCGCATGGGGTGAGGGGTCGGGGGTGAGGGGCCGCGGCGCCCGGGAGGCCTTGGGTCCGCTCGAGCGGCGGGGTCGGGAGACCCGCGCCGAACAAGGCGCACCATGCGGCGCGGCGGGTTCTGCTACGCGCCGGCGCGGCGGGCGAGCTCCTCGGAGACGAACTGCTGGACGAGCGACGAGTTCGCCTTGCCACGCGTTTCCTTCATCACCAGCCCGCGCGCGAACCCCTCGACCTGCTCGCGTTTCTTCCCCTTCTGGTAGTCGGCGATCACCTGCGGATTCGCGTCCAGCACGCGGGCGACCGTGCGGCGCAGCTCGTCGCTGTCCGAGATTTGTTCGAGTCCTTCGGTCTTCCAGCAGATCGGTACAGCGGCGCCCTCCAGCGGCTTCTCGGCGCGCGCCAGCTCGCCCGCGAAGAGCTGGCGGGCCGACTGTGTGTTGAGCTTGCCCGCGTTCACCATGCCGATCAACTCGCCCAGGCTCGCCGCAGGAATCGGCAAGCGGCCGATCGGGATCTTCCGCTCGTTCAGCGTGCGCAGCACGTCCTGCTGCAGCCAGTTGCTCGCCATCTTCGCGGATCCGGACGTCCGAACGACTTCTTCGAAGTAATCGGCGAAGGCCTTGCTCTGGTCGATGAGCACGCCGGCATCATAGTCCGACAGCGCGTAGTCGGCCTTGAGCCGCGCGCGGCGCTCGGCCGGCAGCTCGCCCAGCGACCCGCGCACCGACGCGACCCAGTCGCGTCCCACCACAACAGGGACCAGATCGGGCTCGGGGAAGTAGCGGTAATCCGACACGTCCTCCTTGCGGCGCTGCACGACGGTGACTCCCTTGGCATCATCCCAACCGGCGGTGGCCTTGGGGACGTCCCCCAGGCGGTTTCCGGTCTGCCGCCAATCGTCGAACTGCCGCTGGGCCTCGTACGCCATCGCGCGTTCCACGGCCCGGAAGCTGTTCATGTTCTTGACCTCGACGATCGGCGTCGCGACGGTCTCGCCGTCGCGGAGCAGGTGGATGTTCACGTTAGCGTCGCAGCGCAGGCTTCCCTCCTGCATGTTGCAGTCGGAGACCTCGAGGTAGCGCAGGAGCAGCCGCAGCTCTTCGAGGTACGCCTTGGCCTCGGCCGGGCTGCGCATGTCGGGTTCGCTGACGATCTCGAGCAGCGGAGTGCCGGCGCGATTCAGGTCGACGCGGCTATCGCCGCCGTGCTCGGAGTGCAGCAGCTTGCCCGCGTCCTCCTCGAGGTGCACGCGGGTGATGCGGACCCGTTTGGGGGTGCCGCCGTCGGCGGCGGGGATCTCAAGGTAGCCGGCGCGGCTGAACGGCAGATCGTACTGGCTGATCTGGTAGTTCTTGGGCAGGTCGGGGTAGTAGTAGTTCTTGCGGTCCCACTTGGTGAATGCGGCGATGTCGCAGTGCAGGGCGACGGCGGTCTTGAGTGCGAGCTGGAACGCGGTGCGGTTCATGACCGGCAGGACGCCGGGCA
>JBGPMX010000161.1:0-8904 GCA_041487215.1 Planctomycetia bacterium
AATTCGCACCTAGATCCTTCGCTTGGTTCGTGCCTCGCCGTGCTCAGGATGACAACGCCGCGGCGGCTCAGCACCCGGGCTACGGTTCGGCGCGGGTCTACCGACCCCCCCCCGCGCGGTCTCCGCGGCGCGGCTGGAAGCTTTCGCTCCACAGGCACGGCGGGGTCGGGAGACCCGCGCCGAACAAGCCTTTCGTCTTCTCGTCTTTCGTCTCTTGCCTTAGCCCATCAGCTCGGAGATCGGCGTGGGGTTGCTCACGAGGTGGGTTGGGCGGCCATTCGGAGCGTAAAAGATCTTGCCGGGGTCGATGCCCAGCTTGGTGTACACGGTCGCGGCAAAGGTCTCGGGCGACAGGATGCGGTCGATCGCCGCGTAGCCGTTGCGATCGGTCGCGCCCACCACCTGGCCGCCCGGGGTGCCGCAGCCGGCAAAGAGCACCGACATGGCGTTCGACCAGTGGTCGCGGCCGCCGCGGCTATTCACCTTGGGAGTGCGGCCGAATTCGCCGAGGGCGACCACGAGCGTGGTATCGAGCAGGCCCCGCTCGGCCAGGTCCTCGATCAGTGCCGCGACCGTCGCCTCGAACGGGGGCAGCTTCTTATCGAGCGACTTGAAGATATCGCTGTGGTGGTCCCAGCCGCCTTCGTAGAGCGTGATGAAGGGCACGCCCGCTTCGACCAACCGCCGCGCCAGCAGGGCGCGCTGGCCGAAGCCGGATCTGCCGTAGGCGTCGCGCACCCGGTCGGGCTCGCTGTGCACGTCGAAAGCCTGCTGCGCTTCCGTCGAGGTCACCAGGCTGTAGCCCTGCTCGTAATACTCATCCAGTGCCGCGACGGGATCGCCGGCGGCCTGGTCCGTGATGCGCACGAAGCGATCGACCTCCTGGCGCAGCTGGCGGCGGTCCGCGAAGCGATCGCCGGACAGCGCGCGCGGCAGCGCCACGTCGCGCACCCGGAAGTCGGTCTTGTTCGGGTCGTCCGAGACCACGAAGGGGGCGTATTTGGCGCCCAGGAAGTTGGGCCCGCCCGAGCGCGACATGCGGGGCATCGAAAAGTAGGCGGGCAGTCCGTTCTGCGCGCCGCGCTCGCAGGCGGTGACCGACCCCAGGCTCGGGTGGAAGCTCACGAACGCGCCGCAGCCGACGGGGATCCGCGTGGGCGCGCCGGTCATCATGTAGTGGTTGCCGGCGCCGTGATTCCCCTGGTTGTGCTGGATCGAGCGGACCACGGCCAGCCTATCGGCGATGGATGCCAGCCGGTTCATGTGCTTCGAGAAGAAGACGCCGGGTATCTTCGTAGCGATCGGCGCGTAGTCGCCGCGGATTTCTTGGGGCGCGTCCGGCTTGGGATCGAACGTCTCGTAGTGTGTCGGGCCGCCGTCCATCCAGATCAGGATGCAGCTGGTGGGGTGTCCGGCCGGGCGCGCGGCTGCCTCGGCGGCCGCCAGACCGCGGAGGCGGAGCGTATCCACAAGCCCGAAGCCGAAGAGCCCGCCGAGCCCGAGCCGCATGCAATCGCGCCGCGACATCCCCGCGCAGTTCGTATGGCTGCTCATGTTCGGGTCCTTCATTTCTAATCTAGTCCTTGAACACGAACTCCGGCGTGTTCAGCAGCGCCCAGAGCAGGTCCTCGGTGGCGCGGCGCCGCGTGCTGTTCTTTTCCTCGAACAATCCAACGCCGACCTTGAGCTCTTCTTGTGTTGGCCGGCGGCTGTACACCAGCAGGTACAGTTCCTCGACGATCTCCGCCGGCGGCTTGTCGCTCGCCGCCAGCTGGGCGGCTCGGCCGGTGTCGCTGGTGATCTTGGCGTGCAGCCGGGGCGCGTTCATCAGATGCAGCGCCTGTACGACGGTGGTGTCGGTGGTGCGCTCGCAGGGCGGGTCCTGGTTCGGATCCGGCCGGCCGAAGGCATCGAGGAACAGGGAATCCGATCGCAAGGTCCAGAGCTCGGTCGCGCGCGCGCCGATCGGCATGGCCTCGAACGATTCGGCGACCTGCGTGATGGCCGATATCGCATCGAGCAGCGCCTCGGCGCGGAGCCGCTCGCGGTAATGCCGCGAGTAGTTCCGCGTGTCCGATACATTCCGCTCATGGGGAATGGAGGAGAGCCCGTAGATGTACGAGCTCATGATCGTGCGGAGCAGCTTTTTCAGGTCGTAGCCCTCGTGGCGGAACTCGGCAGCCAGCGCATCGAGCAGCGCGCCGTTCGACGGCGGGTTCGTGCCGCGGATGTCGTCGACCGGATCCACCAGGCCGCGGCCCATCAGGTCGGCCCAGACGCGGTTCACGATCACCTGGGCGAAGTAGGGGTTGGCGTCCGAGGTGATCCAGTTCGCGAGCGCCTCGCGCGGGTCGCTCTCGCTCGGTATCTCGGGCGCCGCGCCGAAAAGCGGCCGGGGTTCCAGCACCTTGCCGGTGATCGGGTGTCGCACCTCGCCCTTTTGCGCGGTGAAGATGATCTCCTCGCCGCCCGAGATCGGCGGGGAGAGCCCCGTCCCCTTCCGCCCCACGCGCGCGAAGTAGGCGGCGAAGCTGTAGAAGTCGTCCTGACCCCATACCTCGAAAGGGTGGTGATGGCACTTGGCGCACTCGAGCCGCACGCCAAGGAACAGCTGGCTGACGATCGTCGTCAGCTCGTCCGGCTCGCGCCGGTCGCGAAACAATGTGGCGGCCCCGTTGCGCCACGTGCTCCCCTGCGCCGTCACCAGCTCGCGCACGAACCGGTCGTACGGCCGGTTCTGGCGGAAGGCGTCGCGGATCCAGGTGTCGAAGCTGAGGACTGCTTTGATGCCGACACGGTAGGGGTTGGGCCGCAGCAGGTCGGCCCACTTGTTCGCCCAGTGGTCCGCGTATTCGGGCTCGTCGAGCAGCCGATCGATCAGACGCCTGCGCTTGTCGGAGGACGGATCGGCCAGGAAGTCGCGTACCTCGGCCGGCGTGGGCAGCCGGCCGAGCACGTCGAGCGTGGCGCGCCGGAGGAACGTGGTGTCGCCGGCTGGTTCCGAGGGGGTGATGCCGAGCCGTTCCAGCTTTTCCCACACGAGGTTGTCGATGAAGTTCAAGCGCGGTAGTCCGGCGTACAGCTCGTGCGCGACTTTCCCTTCGAGCGGGATGGCGATATTGCACACGGCGATCTTGCCCATGTAACGGACCATCAGCGCCGTTTCGCCCGCGATCGGTCCGGTTTTCACCCGCCCGCCGGGCGCGACCCCGGCGATCGCGCTTTCGTTGGACTGGTACGCGGTCATATCGGTCACGTCGCGCACGGACCCGTCCGAGTAGTGTGCGGTGACCAGCAGCTGCTGCTCGGTGTTGTGGCGCATCATCCGCTGGGGCGGATCGACGGTCACGCGTTCCAGCACGGGATCGTCCGGGCTGCGCCGCGGCATGCCGAGCTCGATCCAGCGTCGGATGAGCTCGTAGTCCGGGCCGCCCAGTTCGAGGCGTTTGCCGCCGCCGTGCGGCACGGTGGCGGTCGGCTTGAGCAGCACCAGACTTCGCTCGGGCGCCGCGGGGAACACGCGCCGGCCGCGTGATTCCTCGGTGATCGCCGCGAAGTCGAAATCCGGATCGAAGCCGAGCAGCGAGAGCTGGAAGCCGTTCTGCCCGCGCGCCTTGCCGTGGCACGGTCCGGTGCTGCACCCGGCAGCGGCCAGGATCGGTTCCACGTCGCGCTCGAACGTCACCGGCAGCGGCCGCACGGCGTCCCGCACCTCCACCGCGACGCGCGCCTCCTGGTCGCCGACCCGCGCGACCACCGTGGCCGCCCCGTCGGAGACCGGAGTCAACACCCCGTGCTCGTCCACGGCCACGACGCCGGGCGCTTCGGAGCGAAACTGCGCCTGTGCGGTGAGATCGACCGACTGCTCTTGCACCGTGCCGGTCACCAGGATGTGCTGCCGGGCGCCCGCTCCGGTTAATCGAACCTGCGGCGGGTTGAGCGAGAGAGCCGAGGGGGCTGGAGTGTCCGCGCCGGGGGCCGCGCTGAAAAGCGCCAGGCACACGCACCACGAGCAACACAAGGTACGCAGCAGGGACGGCATGGCAGGCCTATACAGGAGTGAGCCGATCGGGCCGGTGGCAGGCATGGACATTGTACCGGAGCGATCGGCCTGGGTCCAAGAGCAAAGCAGAGCCTGGACCTCCGTCCTACTTCATGGGAGGGGTGCCACGGACAGCGCGTGCAACGAGTCGGCCGTGAAAGCCGCAGGGGCGTGCCACCGAGATCGGGAACACCTATTCTGCGGAACGCCGGGGGTCTGCGCGCAGCACGCTCAGCTGCCCCTGCCGGGCGTAGTCGATCGCTTCCCCCAGGATGCGCGCCGATTCCTGCGGAGCGTGGAAGCCCAGCGAGTTCTCCGCGTTCACAAAATCGACCCGCCACTGCGCCCGGCGCTGGAGCCGCTGCGCGGCGGCCAGCCGATCGTCGGCCGCGCCCTGCACACGGGCGGCCTTGATGGTATCGAAAAGTTCGATCAGCGCGTTCTCGGCCCGGTCCATGAGGGCCGCGGTCCGCGCCTGGATCGCCTCGGCGCGGGCGCTGATCTCGGCCTCGGGGTAGCGGTGGCAGGTCTGGCATGAGCGAGCGATCGTGAGCAACGGGCTGCGCACCTGGTGGTCACTGACCTTGATGGCCCCCTCGCGTTTGTACGGCATGTGGCAGTCCGCGCAGGCGACGCCGCTGCGCGCGTGGATCCCCTGGCTCCACGTCTCAAACTCGGGATGTTGCGCCTTCAAGATCGGGGCGGCCGTCTCGCCGTGCTGGTAGTCGGTGAATTCGATTTCATCGTAGTACGCCTCGATCTGCTCCACCTTGAGGCCGCGCTGCCATGGGTAGGTCACCATCTTGTTATCCGGCTGGAAGTAGTACTCGACGTGGCACTGTCCGCAGACGAAGCTGCGCAGCTCCTGGCGAGTGGCCATGCGGTTTGGGTCGTAATCCCGGTCCCGCGGGCCCGTCCGCCAGCTCTCGATGCTGGGCAGGTGCGGCAGGGGGTCGTCGCTGCGGGCCAGCTGCCGAATGCCGTTCAGAAAGCCCGGCCGGGTGACGCGCAGCTGCATGGTCCGGGGGTCGTGGCAGTCGAGGCAGGCGACCGGGTGCTCGACCAGCTTGCGGGCCTGCTCGAGCGGCATGGCGCAGACGGCCTCGAAGCCGCGCATCACGTCGCCGTCGCCGGCGCGGCGGTACGCCGGGATGATCGATGCGTGGCAGTGCAGGCACGCGCCTGGCTGCTTGAACTGTCGCACGCGTTCCGTCCGGTCCTGGTCCTCGAGCATGAACGCGTGGCCGCGCCGCTCGCGGTAGTCCACGCTGAACGGGTAGCCGGCGAAGATCCGCCGCAGCCGGGGATCCTCATCCAACTTCGAGATGGCCTCGCTTCCGCCGTGCCGCCGGTTCGTGTTCTCTGCCGTGCGCACGTAGCCGTCGTACTCGCGCGGGAAGTTCTTGCCCCACACGGCCGGATCGGTCGTGTCCTCATCCAGCTCGACAAGCCTCAGGTAGTACTCCTGCCCCTCGCGCTTCCGCTCGGCAATGTTCATGAGCAGGGCCACGATGGCGGAGGTGAGGCCCGCCGTGGCGGCGATGGTGATCATGTAGAGCAGCCAGCCGGTACGGCGTGCTCCGTGCGGCGTGGTCGGTTCCGTCATGAGATTGCGTTCCCTTGCTAGCGCGATGGGCCGTGGCCGACCGCGCTGTGGCAGTGCACACAGTCACTCGCTGCGCGCTGCGGCGCTCCGTGCCCGAGGATATCGCCGACGAGCTCGCGGTGGCAGTGTACGCAGCTTTCACGCAGCACCCGCGCATTCTTAGGTCGGATGCGGATTGGCTCGTGGTAATCCTGCAGCGTGAAGCGGGTCGAGTGCCAGAAGCCGTTGTCGGCCTTCGTCCAGTACTTGGCGAAGAAGCTGTGCGGCGTGTGGCAGTCGTTGCAGGTCGCGACCGCGTGGTGGCTCGCCTTCTGCCATCCGTCGTACTGATCGCGCATGACGTGGCAGTTCACGCACGCGCGCGGGTTGTTGCTCAGGTAAGAGAATCCCTCGGCGTAGCGGAACGTATAGCCGCCCATGCCGATAACAACGCCGCCCAGGACGGCAAGGATCAGCCCCGGAAGCGTCACGCCAAGCCGGATCGCGCATGACACCCTCACTCGATCACGCTCCGTTTTTCCCTGGCGAGCCGCGCGTCGCCGGTGCCGCACCCGGCGCGTGTCCGCCGCGCGGACACAGTAACGGCCGGCGAACCGGGCATCAAGCGCTGGGCTGTACGCGTCGCCGGGACGCTGGCCGGTAGCTCGATCGGTGGATGGGCCGGCGTCGCGGCTTCGAAAATGCGGCAGGACCGGCAGCGCCGGAACGTTCCTGCGGAGCGAACGTTTGGCCGCCCCGGCCCCGTGAAGTATCTAAGACAGGGGGGCTCCTGCCAAACTGACCCCGTACGCGGCTTCGGCCCGTCTTGGCCCATCCCGCGGCTTGAGATATGATCCCTGCGCGCTGTTCGTGGCCCGGCGGCCTCGCGCCGTGCCCCAGCCTTCTCTTCGGAAGATCCTCGTGAACGCCGGACAGAGGAGCTTGCTCAACCTGGCGCGCCTGGCCGTGACGCTTGGCGCGGTCGCCTGGGTGCTCGTCAAGATTGACTGGGCCGACCAGCTGCGCCTGGCGGACGGTACGGTGCTGCGCGGACGCGTCGTGACGCTCGAGGACCGCTACGTGCTGGAGACGCGGGCGGGCGGCCCGGCGCTCGAACTGCCGCGCGCGACCCCCGCGGGGGCGAATGCCTACCAGCCGGGATTCCTCCGGCTCTTCCGGGATATCCGGCCACTCTACCTGGCCATGGGCCTGGCCGTGTACCCGCTCGCTATCGTGCTCGGCGCGGTGCGCTGGCGCGAGCTGATGCGAGCCCACCAGATGGATCCGGGGTTCGGCCCGAGCCTCCGGCTGACCTGGATCGGTTTCTTCTGGAGCCTCATCTTCCCCGGCGTCACCGGAGGGGATCTGGTGAAGGCGTACTGCGTGGCGCGTACGGCCGAAAAACGTGCGGTATCGGTGCTCACCGTCTTTTTAGATCGCGTGATCGGCATCATCGGTCTGGCCGTGCTGAGCGGCACGGTGATCTTGCTGAACATCCACAACCCGGAGCTCCGCGCCGTCCGCACGGGGCTGCTGGTCTTCAGCACCGCGATAGCGGCGAGTGGTCTTCTGTTCTTCAGCCGCCGGCTGCGTCGCCGTCTCGGGCTCGACTGGCTGCGCGATCGGCTGCCGTTCCAGGCGCAGGTCAGCCAGCTGGACAGCGCGCTGTTCGAGTACCGCTACCACATGAAGACGGTCCTGGGTGCGCTCGGCCTGTCGCTTGCCGCGCACGTGTTGAATGTGGGGACGTTCTGGTTCGCCGGCGCCTCGCTGGGGCTGCCGGTGGCGTGGCAGCACTACTTCGTGTTCATCCCGGTGATCCTGATGATCGCCGCGCTGCCGATCTCGGTCGGCGGGCTCGGTGTCTTCGAGGGGGGGATGGTGCACTTCCTCACGCTCCGCGCCGTCGGCGCCACGGTCGGAGGCGCCTTCGCACTGTGCGTGCTCTATCGCATCATGACCATCTTGGTCGGACTGCCCGGTGCCCTGATGGGGACCGACTCACGCCGGCAAGCGGGCGTGCTGCCGCGCGGCTGATTCAGGGCGGAAGCCCCAGGGGCGTTGCCCTCGTTACTCTACGCATCTTGCGTCCCGAGCCCGGCCCCTCTACGTGCCGCGGGCTCGCCGCTCGTTCCTCGCCGCTCGACCGCAGCCACCCCAGCGACGAGCCGCTCGCGTGCGACTCTCTACCCGCGGCCGCGCGATTCCTTTCGGCCGCCCTTCCAGCTACGCTCGCACGCTCTACGCTCGCACGCCCCATGCTGGCCCCCATCTCGTGGGGAGAGCGGTCGGGGATGAGGGGTGCCGGCGCGGTTGGGAAAGCCTGCCCGTCTTGCAAGCCGGAAATGCCCGAAGTACGGTTGACGGCAACGGGCGGACCAGCCAACCATGAGGATGAGACGACCCATGATGCTAGACCGTGTTCCGGCCGGAGCTTCCCGCGGGCGAATCACGGGGCTGCTTGCGCTCGCCGTGCTGGCGGCCGGTGTGGCATCGCTCGCTGGCGTCGGAAAGGACGAGCCGGCGTCGCCTGCCCGAGGGGCGAAGACCAAGGAGAAAAGGAACGTGGCGGATCAGGAATCCCCCAGCGCGGCGCCGGGAACGCGCCGCGCTCCCGGCACGGAGCTCCCCCCCGAGCCGTTCCCGCGCAAGTTCCCCGCGCCCTCGCTGGAGGGGGGCGTGGAATGGCTCAACACCTCGGGACCGATCACGCTCGAGTCGCTGCACGGCAAGGTGGTGCTGCTCGATTTCTGGACCTACTGCTGCATCAACTGCATGCACGTGCTGCCCGACCTCAAGAAGCTCGAGGAGAAATACGCGAACCAGCTCGTCGTGATCGGCGTGCACTCGGCCAAGTTCGACACCGAACGCGACTCGCAGAACATCCGGGAGGCGATCCTGCGCTACGAGATCAGCCACCCGGTCATCAACGACGCGAACATGGTGCTCTGGCGCAAATTCGACGTGCACGCCTGGCCGACGCTGTGGATCATCGATCCCGAGGGGAACGCCGTCGCCTACATTTCGGGCGAGGGGGTGTACGACGTGCTCGACCGCGCCATCGGCATGCTGGTCAAGTACCACCGCGCGAAGAAAACGCTCAACGAAACTTTGGTGCGCTTCGAGCTCGAGCGCAACCGCGCACCGGCCACCGCGCTGCGCTTCCCCGGCAAGGTGCTTGCCGACGCCGACTCTGACCGGCTGTTCATCGCGGATTCCAACCATAACCGCATCGTCGTGACGACGCGCGCCGGCAAGCTGCTGGACACGATCGGCA
>JBGPMX010000162.1:0-8900 GCA_041487215.1 Planctomycetia bacterium
ACGTCGACCTGGATCGACTTGCCCCCGCCGACCCGCTCGAACGGCTGCCCTTCGAGCACGCGGAGCAGCTTGGCCTGCGTAGCCGGACGCATCTCGCCGATCTCGTCCAGGAAGATCGTGCCGCGGTGCGCCGCCTCGAACTTGCCGATCTTCTGCTCGGTGGCCCCGGTGAACGCCCCCTTCTCGTGCCCGAACAGCTCGCTCTCGAGCAGCGTCTCGCTGATCGCCGCGCAGTTCAGCGCGATGAGCGGGCCGCTGCGGCGCGGGCTGTTCAGGTGGATGGCCCGCGCCACCAGCTCCTTGCCCACCCCGCTCTCGCCCCGGATGAGCACCGTGGCGTTCGTCGGCGCCACGCGAGCGATCTGGTCGGTGATCCGCGTGACCACCATGCTCTGCCCGACCAGCTCGGTGGCAACCTTGAGGTTCTCGCGCAGGTTCTTGTTCTCGCCGGCGAGCGACTCGCGCTCGTTGAGCTCGGTGAGCGCGATGGACATCTGGTGCAGCACGGACAGCGTGAACTCGAGGTCCTCCTCGCGCAGCGCGTGCGTGGCGTCGGTCGCGTAAAGGTGAACCAGCCCCACGACCTTGTCCTTGGTCTTGATCGGCGCACAGATGAGGCTCTCGGCGCCAATGTCCTCCAGGCTCTGCCGGTTCTTGAGCGCGTGGTTCGAGCTGATGTCGTGCGCCAGCACCCCCTCCTGCTCGCGCATGACCATGTCCGAGATGAAGTCGGAGACCTTGTGGTAGGTCTGTTTGCCGCGGTAGGCGACCAGGCTGAGCTCGCGGCGGCCGCCCGCCATGAGCACCGCGCCGGTGTCGGCGCGCGTCCCCTCGAGCAAGCCGTCGAGCACGGTCTCGGCCAGCTTCTTGAGCTCCTGCGCCGCACCCATGGCCAAGCCCAGCCGGTACAGCTTGGCCAGGTTCTTCGTGACCTCGGGCTGCTCGAGGATCCGGCTCTCAGGCTCGGTGAGCAGCCGGCTGCGGCTCTGCCGCGCCGTGATCGAGAGCCCGCGCCGCGCGTCGCCCGGCGGCTCCTTCTCGAGCTTCGTGAGGTCGGGCTCCTCGTGCGGCAGCGAGCCGGTCAGGTTGTCGGTCAGCACGAACTCGGTGCCGCCGATAGCGATGGTGTCGTCGAGGACCAGCCGGGTGGGACGGGCGATGGGCTCGCCGTTCACGCGCGTGCCGTTGCGGCTGCCGAGATCGCGGAGGACCCAGGCGTCCCCCTGGGCGTAGAGCTCGGCGTGCTGCCGGCTCGCCAGGTCGTCGCGCAGCACGACGCGGTTTTCCGGGCTGCGTCCCAGGGTCAGCTTCTGCCCCGGTTCAACCGCCCAGAACTCGCCGCGCCTCTCCCCCTGTCGCGCGACCAGGTACGCCTTCATAGCACGCCGATTCGGGCAGCGACGCCCGAAGCCGAGAAAGGGATTCCCGTGAGAACTGGCGCTCGGCAGGCCACCCCGAGAGCCCCGGCCGCCGCCTGCAACTCGAGCGCGCCGCCACGTCTATAGTTAGTACCCCCCTGGCGAGGCGTCTAACAACAAAGCACGGCCTGCGTGCTGTCTCTAACGGATGGCGGGCAAATGGATTCGGATCCGAGACGTGGCCCAAAGAGAGTGGAGGATAGGGGAGTTGAACCCCTGACCTCGTGAATGCCATTCACGCGCTCTCCCAACTGAGCTAATCCCCCAATCATGGCGGCAACCAACGGGCGTACCAAACGCGTGACGCGCGAGCGCAATGCGAGAAAAACCGTAACAGCTTCCCAGGGGGGTGTCAAGGTGACGCGCAGACAGGTACTGGGTCAGTTTGGCTGATACCCCCCCTTCCCCCCCTTGCTAAGGGGGGGACCAGGCGGGGGTCGTTCCTCAAACTGACCCAGTACCGGCAGACAGCAGTCCTCACTCGAACAGTCCGCAGGTGGGCTTCGCCCACCGCTGGTAGATGAGTCGGTAGGCACAGCCCACGCCACTCGCCGCTTCAAGTGACACGCGGCTGTAGGACGGACCATCCTGTCCGGCATCGGGCGACGGACAGGATTGTCCGTCCTACGCGCCATTCCCTACGACGGACAACTGCCGACTGATGACTGCGGTCGGCTTACTCGTCCTTCTCGTTGAGGCCCATGAGGAAGTTCGCGAGATCTTCCTCTTCGGCTTCCGAGTCGGCGCGCGGTTTCGGCGGGTCCGTGCCGGCTGCGAACTCGGGCGCGGGAGCCTCCGCCCGTTTCGGCGCTGGCGGCGCTTTCGCGGGAGGGGTGGGGGCCGCGGCGGGGGGCGTGCTCGGCTTCGGCTCTTCCTTCTTGCTCTTCCTCTTGGAGAACCAGCCGAACCGCCCCTTCTTTTCGGGCTGGCCCGACGACTCGGGCGGTTCGGCCGCGGCCGCCCCGACTGTCTGCGACGTGGCTTCCCCGGACGTGGCTTCCTCGATATCGCTCCGGACGAAACCGTCGCCGGATTCTCCCGCAGGCTGGTCACCCAGCACGAAATCCGCGTCGCCGTCCGCGGCCTCGTCGTTGACCACGAAGTCGGCTTCCGCGGGAGCCTCTTCCACAGAGGCGTCGGAAGAGGCTTCCGACCCGATGACGAAGTCCGCCTCGTCGTCCGCCACCGGCTCGTCGACGAAGTCGGCCGCCTCGCCGTCTTCCTCGACCAGCGCCCCGATGACGAAGTCGGCCGGCTCGTCGCTGGCGGCCTGCGACCGCTCCCCCTGGACCTCGAGGACAAACGTGATCGGCCCCACGCCGAGCGTATCGCCCGCCTTCAGCTCGCGCTGCTTGACACGGGCGCCGTTGACGAAAGTGCCGTTCGAACTCCCCAGGTCCTTGACGAGGATGCGGCCCTCTTCCTGGACGAGCTCGCAATGCTGCCGGCTGACCATCGGCGAGGGGATCCGCACCGTGCAGTCCGACTTGCGGCCGATGCTCATGCGCGCATTGTTGAGCGGGATTTCCTTGACGGAGGTCTTGCCTTTGACCACCACCAACTTCATGTCCATGGCCGCTTGTTTCTTTTGCTTGCCCGCGGTGGAAGGAAGCTACGGTGACAGGTTCGACTATAGCATTTGGGAGAGCGCGAGTAACCAAAAAAAACAGCCTGCCACGGCCGCACGCGGTGGGTTGCGGATGAGGTGGGCACGGCTTTCCATTTCGCCCCGACCCCGTTAGGCCATCGCTCCGGGCCGCGCCGCGGCCAGCTTGGCTTGCAAACGCTCGCCCCATACTCTTAATATTGCCCGCAGCGGGGCGGAGCCCGTGCGGCGCCACGCCTCGCGAAGGCGGGTGTAGCTCAGTTGGTAGAGCACCACGTTGCCAACGTGGTTGTCGTGGGTTCGAATCCCATCACCCGCTCTTCACCGGGCAGTTTGGCTCGCTGGACTGGCCAGGCGGATGGCCATGGGGCGCGCTCCACTCTTCGAAAGGCCCTTCATTCATGGCTGGGGAACCCGAGACCGAGAAAGAATCGAGCGACGCGGAAAACGCGGCCGAGCCGAACGCGGCCGCCGCCGAGCCGTCCGAAGCGGCAGCGGCGGACGAGAGCGAGGAGTCCAAGCGGCTCCACCTGGAAGTGCACGTTGACAACGCCGGGCCCTGCCGCAAGCGGATCCGCGTGACCATCCCGCCCGAGGACATCGCGGCGCAGTTCAACGAGGAGTTCACCGAACTGGTCGAGAACGCCGCCATCCCCGGGTTCCGCCCGGGCCACGCGCCGCGCCGCCTCATCGAACGCAAGTTCCGCAAGGAGGCGGCCGACCAGGTCAAGCGCAAGCTCATGATGGCGAGCCTCGAGCAGATCGGTGACGAGAACAACATCGAGCCGATCAGCGAGCCGCAGATCGACGTTGCAGCCATCGAGCTGCCCGAAACGGGACCCATGGTCTACGAGTTCGAGGTCGAGGTGCGGCCGGAGTTCGACCTGCCCGAGTACAAAGCGATCAAGATCCAAAGGCCCGTCAAGGAATTCGCCGAGGCCGACGTCAACAAGCAGCTCGAGCGTTTCCTGCAGAGCTACGGCCAGCTTGTGCCCAAGTCCGGGACCGCCCAGGCCGGCGACTACCTGGTGACCGACGTCGCCTTCCGCGACGGCGCGCACGAGGTGAGCCGCACCGAGGAGCTGCTCATCCGCATCCAGCCGGTGCTGCGCTTTCGCGACGGCACGATCGAACGTTTCGCCAAGGCCGTGCTCGGCGCGAAACCGGGTGACACCCGCACGGCGCAGGTGCGCATCTCCGACGAGGCGCCCAACCAGAGCCTCCGCGGGCGCACCATCGAAACGACCTTCACCATCAAGGACCTCAAGCGGCTGCGGCTCCCCGAGCTCACGCCCGAGTTCCTGGAAAAGCTGGGCTACGCGAGCGAGGGAGACCTGCGCGACGCCCTGCACAGCGTGCTGCGCCGGCGACTCGAGTACGAGCAGCGCCGCGTGGCACGCCAGCAGCTGCTTGACCAGCTGCTCAAGTCCGTGAACATCGAGCTGCCGCCGGACCTGGTCAAGCGGCAGGTGCAGGCCACGCTGCGCCGCCACGTCCTGGAGCTCCGAAATGCCGGCTACAACGAAGACGAAATCCGCCGCCGCACGATCGAGCTCCAGCAGAACTCGATCAGCGCCACGCGGCAGTCCCTGCGCGAGCACTTCCTGCTGGCGAAGATCGCCGAGGTTGAGGAGCTCAAGGTGACGCCCGAGGACATCGAGAACCAGATCGAAATCATGGCGCTCCAGTCCGACGAGAGCCCGCGCCGCGTGCGCTCCCGGCTCGAGAAAGAAGGGATGCTCGACGCGCTCGAAGTACAGATCCTCGAGCAGTTCGCCGCGGACCGCGCGCTCGAGTACGCGGTCTACGAAGACGTGCCGCTCGTCGAGAAGGACGAGGCCGACGAGGCGATCGACGAGGCGGCGACGAGCGAAGAGGAGACCGAGAGCGGAGAGCCCGCTGCGGCCGCCCAGGGCGAATGAGCCTCGTGCGGTGAAACGCCAGGGACCAGCGACCTCAGCCACCAGGATAGGATCAGCGATGCGCGACGACCCGCTCTTCGTTCCCCAGGCCCAGCGCTACCGCGATTACGCACGCCAGCGGCAGATGACCCTGGGCGATCTGCTGCTCGAGAACCGCATCGTCTTTCTCGAAGGGGTCATCAACGACGCGGTGGCCAACCTCACCGTCATGAAGCTGCTCTACCTGCAGTACGAGAACAAGAACCAGGAGATCAGCTTCTACATCAACAGCCCTGGCGGCTCTGTGACCGCCACGCTGGCGATCTACGACACCATGCAGTTCCTGCAGTGTCCCATCGCCACCTACTGCGTGGGGCTGGCCGCCAGCGGCGGCGCCATCCTGCTCGCCGGCGGCACCAAGGGGAAACGCTTCGCCCTGCCGCACGCCAAGGTGATGATCCACCAGCCCTGGGGGCAGGTCGGCGGCCAGGTCTCGGACATCCAGATCCAGGCCGAAGAAATTCTCAAGAACCGCAAGACCCTGGACCAGATCCTCGCGCACCACACCGGCCAGCCCATCGACCGCATCGCGCGCGACACCGAACGGGACCGGTTCCTGACCGCCCTCGAGGCGAAGGAATATGGGCTGGTGGACGAGGTACTCGAGAAGATTCAGGAAGAGAAGAAATAGTGCGCTTGCCGTCGCCCCGGCGAACGGCCCCGGCGCACGCACACCGCTCAGGACCTTCAGGCCACGACCGACAACCGACCACGGACCAATCTCATGTCTTTCCTGATTCCGTACGTCATTGAACGCAGCGGCCGCGAAGAGCGGGCGATGGATATCTACAGTCGCCTGCTCAAGGACCGCATCATTTTCCTCGGCTCCGCCATTGACGACAACGTCGCGAACATCATCATCGCGCAGATTCTGTTTCTACAGTTCGAGGATGCCAAGGCGGATATCAGCCTTTACCTCAACTCGCCGGGCGGCTCGGTCTCCTCCGGCCTGGCCATCTACGACACGATGCAGTTCGTCACGTGCGACGTCGCCACCTACTGCATCGGCCAGGCCAGCTCGATGGCCGCGGTGTTGCTGGCCGCCGGGCGGGCCGGCAAGCGGAACGCGCTACCGAACGCGCGGGTCATGATCCACCAGCCGCTCGCCGGCATGGAGGGCACGGCCAGCGACATCCATATCCACGCCAAGGAGGCGCTGCGCATCAAACAGCGGCTCAACGAGATCCTGCTCAAGCACACCGGGCAGTCGCTCGACCGCATCGAGCAGGATACGGACCGCGACAAGTTCATGTCGGCCGAAGAGGCGCGCGAGTACGGCATCGTGGACCAGGTGCTCGAACGGCTCCCGCGCCCCGAGTCCCCCCCCTCACCGGCCGCCGCAACCTAGCGCCCTTTTCGGTAGTGGGTCAGTTTGGCTGGATGCCCCCTCCTTCCCCCCCTTGCGAAGGGGGGGAATAGGGTGGTCGTTCTTCAAACTGACCCAGTACCCCCTTTCCCTTTTCTCTTGCTGCGTTCCATGTGTTCTGAATCCGGCCCCCTCGCCCCCGCTGATGGATCCGTGGGAGAGGGTTGGGATGAGGGGAGTGCAGAAGGTGCGGCGGGAGACCCGCGGTCTGATGAATGGGCCGGTGCGCTTCTTTACTGCACCACCTGCTTGACGATGTTGGCCAATACCGCCGGGTTGCGCGCCAGCGTCCAGATGGGCAAGGCCACGATCATGCCGCCGGCCGCCGCCATGATGAACCCCAGGAACGACCAGCCGGTGCGGCTTGCCCGAATCAGCTCGGGCAGCTCGCGCGCGATCCGCTGGTAAAGCGCGCGATCCGGCGCGCCGCGGAACACCAGCGTCGTGTTGGCGAGCGCCGGGAAGCCGTCCAGTTCGAGCACCAGACCGCGGTCGGGCAGCACCCAGCTGCCGGGCAGCTCCTGGTACCGCACGCCGGCACGATCCAGGATCGCGCGCAGCGCAGACGCCAGCGTGCTTTCCGAGCAGTTGTAGGCGACGAGCTTCTCCAGGCTGCGCGGCGCGAGCGCAGCCACGAGCACCACGTAAACCGGCAACGCAAACCAATGGGTGTGCGCGACGAAGCCCGGCATCAGACGGCTGTGCAACAGGAGGCCGAGCGGGCCGTTGATGACCAGCCCCGACACGGCGAAGGCCAGCAGCAAGAAATCACGCACGCCCGTCATGACCACGGGACGGCCGGCGGCGTGCAGCAGCCCGAGTGCGCAGAGATAGATGCCGATCGGCAGCAGATTGATAGAGATCAAAAGGATAGTCAGGAGGGGATCCGGCATGACGCTCCTTCTCGCACGCTCCACGGCACCTGCCACGACGTCCCTGCCGATGGCCCCGTTCTCGAGTTCCCGCGTCGGCGCGGCCGGCGGTCCCCGACCGAAGCCCCGCCGCTATCCCGGCCGATCCGATCGCTCTGTTGCGCACGTACGGTCATTCTAGTTCTGTCCGCGAGGGGGGTCAACGAACGCCGAACGGAGGTACTGGGTCCGTTGCAGATCCCACCCCCTGTGCCCCCCCTTGGCAAGCTCACCAGTACTCTTCGAAATGGATGTTGCCGGGGTCGCGTGGCCGGTCGGTGTGGAAGCCGCGCGCCTCGAGCAGTTCGATGACGCCCGTGGGCTGAGGGTAGGTGTAGGTGCCGTCGGGGGCCTTGTGCGGCAGGCCGATCATCTTCGGATTGCCGCACAAGTACACGTGCGTCATCGCCGGGTGGAGCGGCTGGCCCAGCTCCTGTTCGAGCTGCCCGCTGCGGATGAGATCCTGGATGTATCGCTTGTTGCCGACATTCCACTTCTCACGCGTGGTGAGCGGGATGTAGCGGTAGTTGGCCGAACGCGCCATGAGCGTGTCGTGGGTTGCCAGGTACCCCAGATCGCTCTTGTAGCGGACGCAGACAATCGAGGCCATGAGCCCCTGGTGTTCGCGACGCAGCAGCTCGAGCAGCATGTTGTTGTGCGGCGCTTCGCCGGTCCCCGTGGCGACGAAGAGCACGGTCTGGTCGGGAAGCACGGGGTCGAGTGTGTAGCGGCCGGTGATCTTTTCGTGCACGAACAGGCGTTCCCCCTCGGCGAGCGCGAAGAGCCGGGGCGTGAGGGCGGGGGGACGCTTCTCGGCGTCGCGCACGAGCACGACGTAGAACTCGAGGAAGTCTTCGTCTTCGCGGCGCAGCAGCGTGCCGTCCTCGGCCAGGATCGGGCTCGAGATCGAGTACGCTCGCTTGACGACCTTGCGCAGCGCGCCCGGCTCGAGCTCCTCGGGTTGGCAGCCGGGCACGCGTGGCTCCCAGTTGCCCAGCCCGATGCTGGTGTACTGCCCGGCCTTGTAGGGCGAGATGGGAAAATCGGGCCGGACGCGAAGGATCGCCAGCTCGTCGTGCACGCGGTGCAGGCGAACGACGCTGGCGTTGTACTCCTGGCGCCGGAGCTCGTCGGCCTCGTCGGCCGATACGGTTGGCTGCATAGGAACCCCCCGGGAACGACGCACGCAGGCCGCACGAGGCGCATGCTGATCAGTTTTCGAGCCGAAAGATTCTAGAGCAGCCTGCCGGAGTGCACAACCTCATGACGAGCCGTATGCGTCCTGTTCTGCGGGTGAGAGCGAGCGTGCCTGGCGCCGCCGGGTGCGGGGTCGATTGCGGTTGACAGGCCACCGGGGCGGGGGGGATACTCTTGGTTCTGCTCGCCGCTGTTCGGGTGTGTCGCGGTGGCGAGTGTCGCGGGGCGTAGCTCAGCTTGGCTAGAGCGCACGGTTCGGGACCGTGAGGTCGCAGGTTCAAATCCTGTCGCCCCGACTTTTTTCAGAAACGAGCCCTTCGGCGAGAACGTCGAAGGGCTTTCTTATTTCAGGGACGAGAGTTACGCCATCGAGGCGCGAGTTCAAAAAGACGATTTCAATCAATCGACGCATCGCGGCGTAGTCGGCGGTAAGCCCTACAA
>JBGPMX010000163.1:0-8894 GCA_041487215.1 Planctomycetia bacterium
CGTCGAGGGCGGGTGAGCACGGGTTACTGCGGGGTGGCGGTCCGGCGGATCAAACGGGCGGGGCGATCGGCGTGGCGGCGTATGCGGGGGCCGTTTGGAAGCGGTGCCAGCACGAACCGGCAGGCCGCGGCCCTTCCGTCTGGAATATCGGCACGCTTCGCGCAGCCTCGCCAGCCTAATTGCGCGGGGGCCCCGCGAGACCGCGGCAGATTGTTCGGCTGTGCGGGTTGGAAGAGGTGGACGGAGCGAGACGACAGTGGGCCTAACATCTTCCTCGGCTTCGCTCGTAGTGCCCCGATTCATCGGGGCTCCATGCGTTGGTGATCCTGACGGCCGTCGGAAAACCGCATTCATGCGGTCACTACGAGCGGCGCGCGGCTGAAGTGCTGCTGTAGATTCAGGTGACCGGCCCGGTCCGTTCCCCCAGCGTGGCACTCCGGGGCTGTCGCCGCTCCCCACACCCCGGGGGTTGTGGACTCGAACGCCTTCGGGGTGCGCAGTGCAATCGCTTGCTTCCTAGCGGTCCGGCACCCAGAGCTTGGAGGGTTTGGCCGGCTCCTGACCGGGCGCCCACACGCCCGGCGCCTCGGGCCGCCCGGCGTCGGGAGTCCAGATCTTGCCCGCCTCCGGAGCGGCCGGCGTGAGGTCCAGCGCCCCGGCTTGCCGCGTGCCGTAGCGCAGGATCACGCTGTCGAGCAGCCGCGTGTCCAGCACCATGCGCTGCGGGTCGGCGGGGTCGCGCACGAGGCGCAGCAGTCCCAGCTCGAGCAGTACGGTGGTGAGCTCCCCCGCGTCTCGGTTGGTGGACGTGAACTTCTCGAGCAGCGCCGCGAGCTGCGGCGCCCAGTGTTGAATGGGCTGCGTACGGGCGGAGAGCAGCCATTCGAGTACGTCCCAGGTGGCTCGCTCGGCGGCGATGGCCTTGTCCCAGCCGCGTGCTTGCGCAACCCAATCCTGTGCCGCCGCCGCGTCGTACCGCGCGATCGCGAACTGGATCAGAGCCCGGAAGGCATCGAATGCTTCGGTGAGCGAAGCGTCAGGCGGCCGGTGGACCAGCGCGGCCGCCACATGCTGGGTGGCCAGCGGCAGGCCGAACCGCTGCGCCCGCGCAAAGAGCGCGCGCAAGCTGGCGAAATCCAGCGACTCGGCACGCACCCGGCCCAGCCGGCTCAGCGGGATCCGCTCGGGGTCGAGCGACGGGCCTTCGAGCAGCGGTTCGGGCGGCAGTCCCAGCGCGTCGCGGACGCCGCCCAGGTCGGTGACGAATTGCGCCGCCTCGCCTTCATACTCGACGATAAGCAGCGCGGCACGCAGGGCGCGGCGGAGCTCGGGCACAACCGACGCCGCGCGCGGCGTCTGGTTGCCCAGCCAGCCCTGCGGAGTGTCCGGCCAGGTCGCGCGGTACATCCGCTCGAAGAGCGCCTGGCGGAGCCGGAAGACGGACTCGGCCGGCTGTCCGGGGGTCATGCCCCACATGCGATGCAGGCGATAAAAGCTGACCGGGAGCGAACCGATCCGCTCCGGTTCCTCTGGCGGCGCGACGCTGTCCCCGGCCACCTCGCGAATCAACTTCAGGCGCTCGTCGTCCGGAGCGGGATCCGCCAGCTCGAGTTGCAGGTTGTTTCCCGCCAGGCGTACGAAGCCAACGACGGCGGGGACGTTGTCCGGCTGCAACGCTTCCCTGGCCGGCAGGATCGGTTGGTCCAGGAGGTAGAACTCGTCTTGCCCGTTGGCGTCCTCATCCGGGGCGCGCGCCTGGAGCTGGAGCCGCGGGTGCTCGCGCAGCGACTGAAAGAGCCGGGTCCGATCGTGAATCGGCAGGCGCCACGTGAGCACGTCCACGCTCTGTTGCGAGGGGCGAGAGGCGAGGCACTGCGCCAGGCACTCGACCTCGACCGCCTGCTCGGCATCGGGTTCGAGTGCCGCGTAGCGCACGAGGGCGTCGGCCGCTTCCTGGTCGCGTACGATCCAGGCGCGCAGAAGTCCCAGGTTGAGCCAGGCGTCGGCCAGCTCGGGGTTCGCGCCGGTGATCTGCTCGAAGATCACCGCGGCGTCGCGCCAGCGGCCTGCGGCGGCCAGGCCCAGCGCCTCCTGCCAGCGCGGCGCGAGCGCGGCGGGCACGGCGTGCGGCGGCGGCCGCAGCGTGCGCGGCTGCTTGAGCCATGGCGCGGTCTGCGATGCTTCGATGAGCGCCAGGTCCTGGCGGACGCGCTGGCGGCCCGATGGCTCGGCGCCGGCCGGCTGCTCCGCCTCCGGCTCGGTCAGGTGTGCGGCGGCGAAGCGCAGGTGCGCGAGCGCCGCGTAGTAGTGCTCGGAAGCGGCCAGCACGCGGCCCACCCCCTCGATCCACTCGATCCCCTCCGTCCCGCCGGCGGGCAGCACCCCGAGCACGTGCTGCAGCGTCTCGGCCGCGCCCGCGCCGTCCCCGTGCTCGAACTGGTGACGCATCTTCATCGCCAGAACGGAGACGTTCCCCGGTTGCTGCTCGAGGATCGCCCGCATGAGCGGCTCGGCCGCTTCGTGATCGTGATTCGTCAGCAGGATCTCGAGCTTGAGCGTGCTCAGCCACAGGTTGCCGGGGTCCGCAGCCAGTCCCTCTTCGATCGCCGCGAGCGCCGCCGCCGGCTGATCCTTCTCCAGGAGCTGCTCCGCCTTCTCCGCGTGCTTCGCGACCTTCTGGCAGCACCACTTGAATTTCTTGCCGCTGCCGCACGGGCACGGCTCGTAGGGGTCGACCGACATCTGAGGATCCTTTTTAAAGCACCTGCCAAAACCGCCTGGCGCGACGAAGCCACTCGGCTCTGGCTCGATCTTGCTCCGGTTTTTCGGACACACTCAGGCGAGGACGGCCGCGGCGCGTCGAATGCGCGTAGGACGTGAACGTAACAATTCGCCCCCATGATTACCAGACAGGGGGAGGAGCAGTGGCCGCAGGGTCCGCCTTGAGATGGAGATGCTTCGCTCCGCTCGTTCCTCGCTGCGCTCAGGATGACAGCGCGGCCGGGTCACACGGCGATGCCACACGCACGCCCATCCCTGGAACGACGGGGGCTCTGGGCGTGCCACCCCGCCAAACATTAGAACCGCCGACGAACGCCGACTGACGCCGACAAGAAGAAGAACCGACGGTGGGATCGTGTTCCGATCGGCGTGCATCGGCGTGCATCGGCGGTTCCCTTCCGAATTCTTTGCGGGGCCAGATCGTTCGCTCCGCTCGTTCCTCGCTGCGCTCAGCATGACCGGCTGAGTCCTGCTTCCAAAAAGGACTTTGCAGTAGGTTCAAGCTCGGGTAGGTTTCCCCCCGGTAATCGCCTTTGTCGGACGCACTCGAACAAGGAGTTGGAGATGGCCAAACCGTGTCCGATCTCGCGCAGCAAATTCCGCGAAGCCGCCCAGCCGGTGCGGGTCGAGGTCAACGGCAACGCGATGGTTGCCGAGGTAAAAGAGTTCTCCACCGGATCGTTCGGCTGGTATCTCAACGGCAAGACGACAATCGACGTCGGCGGAACGCCGGTCACCGTGCAGATCGGCATGAACCTGACCATCGTCGGGAGCAAGGAAGCGACTGGGAGTTGAGTGCCTTGGCTGGCTCTGGACTCGTGACCCTCGACCCTTCCGACTCTGGACCCTGGACCCTTTCTGCTATACTCCGCGCATGATCCAGGTGAAGTTGCCGGACGGTTCGGTGCGCGAATTCCCGGACGGGACGCGCGTGCGCGATGTGGCGGCGGCGATCGGGCGGCGGCTGGCGCGGGACGCGGTCGCGGCGACGGTCGACAGCCAGGTGGTGGATCTCGACCGCGTGCTCCCCGGCAACGGCCCGCTCGAGCTGGCGATCCTGACGCCGTCGAGCCCGGACGCGCTGCGCGTCATGCGGCACTCGGCCGCGCACATCATGGCCCGCGCCGTGATGCGGCTCTATCCCGGCGCCAAGCTCGCCTTCGGCCCCACGATCGAGAACGGCTTCTACTACGACTTCGACCTGCCGACGGCGATCCGCGAGGAGGACCTGCCGCGCATCGAGGAGGAGATGAAGCGGGTGCTCGAGAAAAAGGAACCGTTCGAGCGGTTCGAGATGGCGACGGCCGAGGCGCGGCAGTTCTGCGCGGAGCTCGGTCAGACGTACAAGGTCGAGCACATTGACGTCGAGCTGCGCAAGTACCCCACGCTCAGTTTCTACTCCCAGGGAGAGTTCGTCGATCTCTGCCGCGGGCCGCACGTGCCGGACGCGACCAAGATCGGCGCCTTCAAGCTGCTCTCGGTCGCGGGCGCCTACTGGAAGAACGACGCGTCGCGCAAGATGCTCCAGCGCATCTACGGCACGGCGTGGTTTAGCGAGCAGGAGCTGAAGGAGCACCTGCATCGGGTGGAGGAGGCGAAGCGGCGCGACCACCGCGTGCTCGGCAAGCAGCTCGGCCTGTTCACGATCTCGGCCGACGTCGGGCCCGGCCTGATCCTCTGGATGCCCAAGGGGGCGATCGTGCGGGGCACCCTGGAAACATTCATCAAGGACGAACTGCTGCGGCGCGGTTACCAGCCGGTGTACACCCCGCACATCGGACGCCTCGAGCTGTATCGCACGAGCGGGCACTTCCCCTACTACCGGGACGCGCAATACCCGCCGCTCTTCATGAACGCCTTCTCGGCGTTTGTCGACGAGTGGCTGGCCGCGCTCCAGGCGGGGCGGCTCGGCGAGGCGGAAGAGAGGGCGCGTCTCGAGATGGCGCGGGTCAAAGAGGTGCGGCTGCCGGGTTACGAGGCTGCGCCGGACGACGCCGCCAAGGCAGCCGTGCTCACGCGCTGGATGGCGGAGCAAGAGGGGTACCTCGTCAAGCCGATGAACTGCCCGCACCACATCCAGATCTACAAGGCGTCGCCGCGCAGCTACCGGGACCTGCCCGTCCGGCTGGCCGAATTCGGCACGGTGTACCGCCTCGAGCAGACCGGCGAGCTGTCGGGGATGACCCGCGTGCGTGGGTTCACGCAGGACGACGCACACCTGTTCGTTACCCCCGAGCAGGTCGAGGCGGAGATGCACTCGAACCTAGAGCTGGTGCTGTTCGTGCTCAAGAGCCTGGGGCTCGAGGACTACCGCGTGCGCGTCGGGCTGCGCGACCCCAAGAGCGACAAGTATGTGGGGACGAGCGAGAACTGGGACAAGGCCCAGGCGACGCTGCTGGGCATCGTGCAAGCGCTGGGCATGAACCATACCGCCGAGGAGGGGGAGGCGGCCTTCTACGGCCCAAAAGTCGACTTCGTGGTGCGCGATTGCATCGGCCGCGAGTGGCAGCTCGGCACCGTGCAACTCGATTACAACCTCCCGGAGCGCTTCGGGCTCGAGTACGTGGGCGCCGACAACCGCGCCCACCGCCCGGTGATGATTCACCGCGCCCCATTCGGCTCGATGGAGCGGTTTGTCGGCATCTTGATCGAGCACTTCGCCGGCGCCTTCCCGCTCTGGCTCGCCCCGGTGCAGGCCCGCGTGCTCGCGATCAGCGAGCGCTTCGCCGACTACGCACGCCGGGTCCACGGCGCACTCACCACCGCCGGCTTCCGGGCCGAAGCCGACCTGCGGCCCGAAAAGATCGGGCACAAGATCCGTGAGGCGCAGCTCGAGAAGATCCCCTATATGCTCGTGGTCGGCGACAAGGAGCAGGGGGCGGGGACCGTCGCCGTGCGCGACCGCGTCGACGGGGATATCGGGGCGATGCCACTCGAGGCGTTCCTGGGGCAGCTCAAGGCGGAGGTGGCAGAGCGACGCGTGCGGCAGGTGGAGAAGGCCAACGCCGGGCTAGCCCCCACCCGGACGGAGCACGAGTATTAGTGCCCCGTCTATTAGTGCCCCGTCAGTCTTCGGATGACCGGTGAAAGCCTGTCATCCTGAGCGGAGCGAGTCTTCGAGCGCAGCGAAGGATCTCGCTCGTCGGCGCGCTCGGCTAACCCGCCAAAAGATGAGCGACGGGGCACGAGCATTGCACGCCGATCTCCGAACTGTGCCCTAACCTGTTGACGGACGTTACTCCAGACGTTATCTAATTTTAAGAACCGAGCGGTGCCGCTCGGCCGCGCGCGGCGGAAACCAACCCCAACCTCTGAGGGAGGAAGTCTGCGATCGAACGCAACCTGAGGATCAACGAACAAATCCGTATTTCCCCGCTGCGCGTCGTCGACGCGGAGGGCAACCAGCTAGGCATCATCCCGCGCGACGCGGCACTCACCGCGGCACGGCAAGCCGGCTTGGATCTGGTCGAAGTGGCCCCGACCGAACGGCCGCCGGTCTGCCGCATCATGGATTACGGAAAGTTCAAGTACGAACAGAAGAAGAAGCAGAGCAAACAAAAGACGCACCACATCCAGCTCAAGGAGATCCGCGTCCGGCCCAAGACCGGCGATCACGATATCGTGGTCAAGGTCAACCACGCGAAAGAGTTCCTGCAGCACAAGCACAAGGTGCTGGTGAACGTGCTGTTTCGCGGCCGCGAGCTGGCGCACATCGAGCAAGGGCGGTTGGTGATGGACTCGATCCTGAAACAGCTCGACGAGATCGCCAAGATCGAGAAGGCGCCCAGCATGGAGGGGAAACGCCTCGTGGCGGTGCTCAGCCCGCGCCCCTAAGCCGCCCGGGCCTCGAAGGACGGTCGGGCGAGGCCACCCCTCGAAGCCGGCGCGCATTCATGGTTCGGCTTCAGACGGCTGGGGAGCGAAGTCGGCCGAAGCGCGAAAGTCGTCGCGAGTTTCTTGTGTGAAATTGCCCCGCTGGGTCATCGTCTCTCTCAACGTAACCACGGCACTCGCGATCATCGCGGGGCTAGCCGCCTGGTGGTGGATCACTTCGCCGAGGGGGACCGCACGCCAGTTCGCCGAACTGGTTCGCCAGTCTCGGTTCGAACAAGCGAATGCGCTCTTACTGCCGGGAACACGCTGGATTGAAATGCCGGGTGGACGAGTCCTCCTCATGCTCCCAGGGGGACGCCGTGGCATCCATGGTACCGCGGAGGCGACTCGCACGGCGTTCCAAGAAACGAGGATGAGCTTCGAGCCGCGTACGGCTTCCGATCTGGTTCGCGGGCGGCTTGTCTTTCGCACCGGAACACTGCGCTTTGTGGTGCAAGGGGGCAGCCTGACAGGTGCAAACACGGGGGACGTGAACGAGTCCGGGGAAGCTCCGGAACCTACTCAGATTCGAGTGCGTTCCACGGGTTTGATCCGCTGAGGTCGGAAGCCTCATCTCCCGAGCCGCGCTCGGCAGGTACGGATGCACCTTGGCAACTTAGCGGGTTATCGGACTTGGCTGCTTCCGACGGTACGGGTTCCTCTTCTCTGTCGCGAACCGAGAAGAGGAACCCGTGGTCTGCCGGGTGGTGATGCACCGGTGCATCACTACCGTCTGCCAGATCGCTTTGACTTCCCGGCCAGTGTTCGGCACAATAGCCGCTTCGTTCGGTGGTCCGGACGGCGCTGAAATCGCGCGCGGCCTGGAGCGGCTCGAGCGTTCTCAAGTGGCCCGCAGGAAGAGTCGAAGCGATGTCCAAGCAGAAAACACACAAGGGACTATCCAAGCGATTCAAGGTGACGGCGCGCGGCAAGGTCAAGTTCCGCCGGCCGGGCAACAGCCACCTGTCCAGCCACAAGTCGGGCTCGCGTGTGCGGCACCTGCGCCGCCGAGAGCTGATTGCACCGGCCCCGGCCGCGAAGATCATCCGGCAACTCCGCCCGATCCTCTGAGTCTTTCTCCCACGGTGAACTATGCCTCGAGCCAGAACGGGCGTTGCCCACCTCCGCAAACGCAACCGGTTGATGAAGAAGGCCAAGGGCTACGTCCTCGGCCGCAGCCGGCTCTACCGCCCCGCACGGGAAACGGTGCTACGCGCGGCGGTGTACCAGTACCGCGATCGACGCGATCGCAAGCGTGACTTCCGGCGGCTCTGGATCACCCGCGTGAGCGCGGCGTGCCGCGAGCGCGGCATGACCTACAGCCAGTTCATGCACGCGCTCAAGGCCGCGAACATCGAACTCGACCGCAAGACGCTCTCCGAGCTGGCCATCCACGATCCAGCCGCCTTCGATCAGGTGGTCGCCACCGCCCGCGAGCACGCGGCGGCGGCCGATTCCGCGACGCCGAACGCGGCAAGGCCAACCCCCGCGCGCGGCTAGCACACCGTCTCTCCCCGAGCGCGAACGCCTGTCATCTTCACTGGAGCGAGAAGCCGAGCAAAGAATTCAGCGGTTGGGCCTCTGCGCACAGCCGCCACCATTCAGACGTCTCCTTTTTGCTCATGACCCCCAGCGACCTGTCTCAGGCTCTCGCCGACCTCGAAGCGCTCGCCCGCGAGGCGCACGACGCCTTCCGCCACGGCGCCATGCCGGACGACGTGGAGCAGGCGCGCATCCGCTACCTCGGGCAGAAGCAGGGACGCATCGAGTCGTTCGAGGCATTCTTCCGGAGCCTGCCCCCCGACGGCAAGAAGACGTTCGGCAAGCGGTTCAACGAGGTGAAGAACCAGCTCAAGGCCGATTGGAAAGAAGCGAGGGAACGCACGGCGGCCGGCGGCTCGGGGGTGAAAACGCTTCACGGCAAGGTGAGCGACGCCCATTCGCCCACCGACTCCGCCCAAGCGCCGCTTCGGTTAGACGAGCGTGTGAAAAGATGCGCCGTTTCACCGCAGAGCACGCAGAGCTCGCCGAGAATTCCCAGCGTTTTCTTCTCTGCGGTCTCGGCAGTTAACCGTTTTCTTCACAGGCTCAAACGCCGGAGAGCGTGTCGATCTGAAGCTCTCCGTTGCTGTTTCCGAGGCGCTCGACGGGCACCCCAGTTTATCCAACAGCGTCACCATCAGTTAGACGTTGATCTTCGCCATCGTTGCAAGTGTTCCCGGAATGGCGCGAGCGGCTCC
>JBGPMX010000164.1:0-8878 GCA_041487215.1 Planctomycetia bacterium
CGACGCTGGCGCAGGTCCGCGCGTGGGCGCGCAATGCCCGCGCGATTCCCGTGATTGTCTCGGCAGGCGTCGGGTGCAGTTGCATTTTGGCTCCACTCAGTTGTGGCCGGTCTGGGGACAGCCACGCGGTGCGGCCGCAGGTCTCCGGAAGGGGATGAGACCTTCGGTCGGCCCACACGGCGGGGTCAGGAGACCCGCGCCGAACAACGCGCAGGAGACCCGCGCCGAACAAAGTCGTCTCCGCATCCCCCCGGGCGCGCCGGCTCTGTCATCTCGCACACTCCCTAAACCTTATCGGCCCGTGCCCGGGGCGCGGTCGAACTGGCTCACGTCCACGTAGCGGTAGGTGCCGCCGTTCTCCTCGGCCAACTCGCGCAGCGCGGTCCTCGAGTCCAGGTTCGGTCCCGGCCCGAATTCGATGGTGTGGATCTTCGTCCGGTTTTTGTTGGACTCGCTCAGCTCCTTCACATCGCGTGCGGTCATGTCATCGGCGTCGGTCAGGAAGAGGATCACGTCGGGGTTGAGCCCCAGCGCCAGCTTGACGGCCGGCAGGTGCTCGGTGCCGCTGTCGGCGGCGATCGTGTCCAGGAAATGCTGAGCCGCGCGTTTGCTTGCGTCGCTGGCGACCACGAGCCGCGCCCGCCCGGGGCCGGACGGCATGACTTCCGGCTTGAGGTTGTAGACGATGATCTGGAACTCGGCGGTGGGCGGCAGCTTGCTCAGGCTGGCCAGGAGCTCGCGCTTGGCGGTGCCGAGCGCATCGTGCTCGGACATCGAGCCGGAGCGGTCGATGACGTAAACGAATTTGGTGCCCCACGCCTGCGCGCCGAAGAACTGCGTGCTCGCCAGCGCGCTGGTCGCCGCCGTCCCCTGGGGCAACGCCGTGAGGTCTCCGAGGTGGCCGGGCATGGAGCCCGAGATGCCGATCGTGCTAAGATCGAGCGCCGGCAGCTGCGGCAGCGATTCGGCCGGCCCGGACGGGGCGGCGTCGGGCACGAAGCTGAGCGGGGCGGCCGCGGCCTTCTCCGGGGCCGGGTACGTCTTGTCCTCGGCCTGGAAGAGCTCTCCCTGGGGCGTGTTGTGCCGCACCATGATGCCGACGCTGAAATCCCGTTCCGGCGCCGCACGATGCACGGTCCAGGTGATCGTGCCCAGGCTGACTAGGAGGCCCGCGTGGAGCAAGAGCGAGAAAAGCCAGGCCGGCAGTGCCGCCCGAGCAAGCCGGGCGGGCGCCGCATCACGCTGCGATCGGGGGGGGAGCGGGCGAACGGGGCTCACGGCTGCGCTCGACACCCAGGAGGAGAAGGGACCATCCATGGACGAGGCCCCATCATATTTTGTGGCAACTCTTTGAGTCAACGCGGGAAACGCGTCAAACAAAAACCCTTGCATTGGCGTAGCAGTATGCGCAGGAATGTTACGTTACCCCGCCCCAAGGGCCGACTCGCGAACCCCCCCGCCCCCGTGGTGCCGCGGGCCGAGCCGTTCTTTCCGGCCCACTGCTTTTGAGCTTGGAGCGAGCCTAAGCCATGATCCAGGTCGATCGGCTGGTGAAGATTTTTGGTTCCGTGGTCGCTGTCGATGGCATCTCGTTTGGGGTCGCCAAAGGGGAGATTGTCGGCTTTCTCGGACCCAACGGCGCCGGCAAATCGACCACCATGCGCGTCCTCACCTGCTTCATCCCGCCGACCGGCGGGGCGGCGCGGGTCGCCGGCTTCGACGTGGTGCGGGAGTCGCTCGAGGTGCGTCGGCACATCGGCTACCTGCCGGAGAACGTGCCGCTCTACCCCGAGATGCGTGTGCGCGAGTACATCGACTTCCGGGCGAAGCTCAAGGGCGTGCCCCGCAAGAACCGCCCGCAGAAAGTTGAGTACGTGCTGGATCGCTGCCGCGTGCGCGATGTGGAGCGCAAGCTCATCGGCACGCTCTCCAAGGGGTACCGCCAGCGGGTCGGCCTGGCCGAGGCCATGGTGCACGATCCCGAGATCCTCATCCTGGACGAACCGACCGTGGGGCTCGATCCCATCCAGATCCGCGAGACCCGCAAGCTGATCCAGGAGCTGGGCGAGCATCACACGATCCTGCTCTCGACCCACATCCTGCCCGAGGTGGAGATGATCTGCGAGCGCGTGATCATCATCGCCGGCGGGCGGATCGTGCTCACCGACAGGCTGGACAACCTGCGCACCGACACGGTGATCATGCTCGAAGTGCGCGGCCCGCAGCAGAAGGTGCGCGGCGTGATCGAGACCATTGACGGCGTTGCACGGGTGGACACGCGCGACGTTCAGGACGGCATCGCAGCGTTCGACATCCGCACGCGCAACGAGCAGGACCTGCGCGAGACGATCTCGCAACGCGTCACGCAGAACGGCTGGACCATCCGCCGCCTGGACCTGCGGCGCCGCACGCTCGAGGACCATTTCATCGACGCCGCGCTCGGCGCCCGCCAGGGCGAGGAGCGGGTGCCGGTCATGCAAGCGTAGTCTGCGCGCCGGCGCGGGCGTGAACGCGGGCCACCCCGGTGGGGAGCGCCGCGTGGGAGAATCCGACAAGCGAGGGAGAGTTCATGGCTACGGTGACCCGAGGCGTTCGCCAGGCGCAGAGTGTTCCCGATCGGCTCGCGGAGTCGCTGGACTCCACGTTCGTTCAGGGAATGATCATCGGCCTCGCGGGCCTGCTGGGCGGCTACCTGCTCACATGGCTGGGCGGGCGCTACGACCGCCCCCACGTGGCCGCGGTCGGCGCGGTGCTCGAGTTCGTGGGTGGGTTCCTGGTCGCGCTCATGCTCATCCGCTGGCTGTTCTATGTCACCAGCCCGCGCATGGCGATGCTGCTCGACCGCGAAGTGGCCGCGTATTTTCTCTCGCCCATCGCGTACCTCGTGCTGATCGGCATGCTGGTCATCACGATGATCAATTTCTGGTACCTGGTCGCCGAGTTGCGCGACGTGCGCACGGAAATCGCCGGCGAGACCAGCCCGGTCACCGCGTTCGTGGCGTACAACCTCTGGTTCTGGCTGGGCATGCTCTTCGTCATCCCGGTCATCACCATGCGGCTCCTGAGTGAGGAGAAGCGCAGCGGCACGATCGAGGTGCTCATGACGGCGCCGATTACCGAGACGCAGGTGGTGCTGGGCAAGTACTTCGCCTCGCTCCTGTTCTACGCGCTGACGCTGGTCCCGACCGCCGCTTTCCTGGTCGTGCTCCGCTCGTTCGGCAAGTTCGAGTTCGAGCTCGCGCCGGTGGTGGCCATGTACCTGGGGGCACTGACCATCGGGGCCATGTTCCTATCGTTCGGCATCTTCTTTTCCAGCCTGACGCGCAACCAGATCATCGCGGCCATGCTCACGTTCGCCGTGCTCATGATCCTGTTCTCAACGTTCGTGCTCGATATGTTCTCGGCCCGGCTGGGCGCGTGGGCGCCGGTGGTCAAGTACATCGCCGTGCTGCCGCACCTTGGCGAGCTGGGCAAGGGCAAGATGGACGTCAAGTACCTGCTCTTCCACGTGAGCGTGGCGGTCTTCATGATCTATGCCACGGTCAAGGTGGTGGAGGCGAGGAAGTGGAAATAGGAGCGCAGCCATGAGCCAGGTTCCCGATGCGGCGGCCCCGCGCGCCAAAGACTTCTCACGCGTTGCCATTACCGTGGCCGCCGGCGTCGTCGGCGTGTTGCTCTTCATCACCGGCGCCGTGCTCGCCATCTGGTCGTACGCCGCCAACGGGTTCGACGTCAAGGACTGGATGTTCTGGGCCGGCTACGGCGGCATGATCGTCAGCTTCTTCCTGTTCGCCTGGCTGCTGCAGTGGAACAAGGACCTCGAGCGGCTCAGCCCGGCGATCCGCCGCACGCTGTACGGCTACAACGTGTTCCTGGCCATGGTGTTCCTGGGAGCCACCCTGATCCTGGTGAACATCCTGGTCACGCAGTACGGCCGCATGGTCGGCATCAAGCCCACCTACGACTGGACGTCCCAGGGCGTCTTCACTCTTTCGCCGGTCACTGTCCAGCAGCTCGACGCGCTCCCCAAGCCCGTCAAGGTCTATGCACTCTACCAGCGTGACACGCGGACCGGCGCCCAGATCGATCAGCTGCTTCAGATGTACGCGCACGCGAGCAAGAACTTCGTCTACGAGTTCGTGGACCGCTTCCAGGACCGCGCGCGCGCCGAGGAGCTGCTCAAGAAGTACCCCGCGGCGGCGACCCGCGAGCAGGCGCTCATTGTCACCTACGGCAGCGGCGACAGCCCGCCGCACAAGGTCATCAAGGACTCGGACATCTTCAAGGTGAGCTTGCGGGAGCTGGATATGATGTCCGGCCAGGGGGGCGGCGACACCTCGTTCAACGGCGAGAACGCCCTCACCTCCGCCGTCCGCTCGCTGGTCGAGGGCAAGCAGACGAACGCGTACTTCACCGAGGGGCACGGCGAACTGGACCTGAGCAACAGCGACAGCCGGGGCGAGTCGGCGCTGCGCGGCCTGGGCCTGGTCAAAGAACGCCTGACCGATCTCAACATCAAGGCCGAACCGCTCGACCTGGTGAAGTCGGAGGTTCCGTCCGACGCGAGCGTGCTGGTCATCGCTGGACCGCGTAGCGCCTTCCAGCCCGCGGAGGTGCAGAAGATCCGCGATTTCATGGACCGCCGCGACTCGGAAAACAACCGCACCGGCCGGCTGCTGGTGCTGATGGACTCGCCCCCCGAGATGCGCGGCACGTCCGACGCGGGACTGGGCGATCTGCTGGCCGGCTACAAGGTGCGGATCCGGGACAACGTGGTGTATGACGTGCGTTCCGCGTACCAGACGGCCGACAACATCCTGGTGCGCGTGGGTTCGGAAACGCCGCACCCGATCGTGGCGCCGCTCAAGGGGGAGCGGGTGCTGATGAGCGAGGCGCGCGAGGTGGATCCGATCAGCGACACGCCGCCGCCGGGCGCCCCCCCCACGCAGCCGCCCGACAAGATGCAGGCCACCAAGCTGTTCTCCACGTCCGAAAACCCGTACTCCTGGGGCGAGGGGGACTACGCGTCGTCGCGCCGCCCCGCGCCCGGTGGCGACAACGACACGCCCGGCCCCGTCTCGGTCGCCGTCGCGGTCAGCGAGGGGGAGGCGCCGCCGCCGAACCCGCACCCGTTCGGCCCGCCCCCCGCAGCGCCCAAAACGACACCGGTCGCCGTCGTCTTCGGCGATGCCACCTTCGCCTCCAACAGCCTCGTCTCGCAGCTGCCCCAGAACCAGGACTTGTTCCTGAACGCGCTCAACTGGCTGGGCGGCCGCATCGCGGACATCGGCATCCAGCCCCGCGTCAAGAAGTACGCCCGGCTCGACGTGGACAACGGCGGCTACTACACGATGATCTTCGAACCCATGTTCCACATGGTGGCCATCGCCGGTTTCGTCGCCGGCCTGGTGTGGGTCATCCGCTCCGACCGCTACGACCTGCTCTGGCTGCCGATCGCCGGCACCATTGTCCTGCTGCTCGCCTACGCGGGCCTGTGCCTGCTCTTCATCGGATCGCTCAAGGCGGAGGCGACGCGCGCGACGCTGTTTCGGCTGTTCGTGACTTGCATCCTGCTCTGGCTCATCGGTCTCGCCGCGTGGCTCTACAGCGCCCGCCCGGCGCGTGCGACGCCCACGGCGTGATTCCCACAACGGTTTACCCTCAGATTTGCGCACCACTATGAATCCGAGAACAACACTGGTGATGGGGGGAGTGCTCGTCGCCGTCCTGGCGACGCTGGCCGTGCTCAAAATCGTGCACGCGCCCACCGAATCCGAGCTGGCCGCGCGACGCGACCGCGTCATCCCGGCACTGTACGACGTCGATCCCGATGACGTCACACGGGTCGAGCTCAAGCGCGAGGGCGAGACGATCGCGCTCGATCGCTCGGAAGCTTCCGAGCGCTGGCAGATGACCCAACCGGCCAAGGTGCTCGCCGACAACTCGCGCGTCCGCGACGTTATCTCGGATCTCAAAAACCTGTCACGCCGCACCGCCGGCAGCGCCAAGGACGACAAGCAGGGGGCGTTCACCCCCCAGGACAAGAGCTACCTGGCCGAGTACCGGCTCGACCAGCCCCTCAAGACCGTCACGCTCACCTACCGCCCGAAGGGGGCCGACAAGGAAACCAAGAGCGTCACGCTCGACGTGGGCACCACCACGGCCGACAACGAGGGCCTCTACGTGAAGCTCGCGTCCGAGCCGGTCGTGTTCGTCGTGAACAAGACCAGCCTGAACAGCCTGGACAAGAAGGCCAACGAGTTCCGGCAGCCGAAGCTGGTCAGCATCGGCCGCTTCGATGCCGACCGGCTCACGCTCGAGTGGCCCGAACGCAAGATCGTGGCGGAGAAGAAGGACTCGAAGTGGCACCTGGCCGAGCCGATCGAGGACCGCGCGGACCAGAACAAGGTCGAGGACCTGATCGCCAAGCTGGGCGATCTCAAGGCCGAGGGGGACTCCGGCTTCGTCGATGATAACGCCACCGATCCGGCCAAGTACGGGCTCGACCAGCCGCGGCTCATCGCCGCCATCCACAAGCCCGGTTCCGAGCCGTCCGCGGCCGACCAGAACAAGAACAAAAAGGACAAGGCCAAGGAGAAAGCCGAGCTCACCGAGAAGGTGCTCATTGGCAAGGAGGTCGAGGGGCAGGAGGGAAAACTGTACGCGAAGCTCGCCGACCAGAACTACGTGATCGCGGTCTCCGCCGCCACGGTCGCCGAACTCGACAAGCAGCCCAACGACCTGCGCAGCCGCGACCTGGTCGATCTCGCCCCGAACAGCGACGTGGACTACGTGGCGATCCAGCGCAGCGACGCGAAGATCGTGCTCGCCAAGAAGGGATTCGATTGGGAGCTCTACGAGCCGAAGAAGGCCCCCGCCGAGAGCACGCCCGTCAACGACCTCATCAAGAAGATTGACGACCTCGAGATCAAGGAGTTCTTCGATAACGCGGACCTCAAGGAGTACGGCCTGGACGACCCCGCGGTCCGCGTGACCCTGTACAAGAAAGGCCTGCAGGGCGAGGACGGCACGGCAACCAGGCAGGACGAGGCGAAGGCCGCCGAAACCAAGCAGGGGGAGAAGAAGGCCGAAGCGGCGCCCGAACCGAAGGGGTCGCCTGTGGAACTCTGGTTCGGCAAGCGCGACGAAGAGAAGAAGCTCACGTACGTGAAGCGCGGCGACAGCGGCAGCGTCGTCGCCGTGACCGATGAGGGACTCTGGGAACTTCTGGACCGCGGCTACCTGGCGTATCGCCGCAAGCAGGTGCTCGCATTCAGCGAACCGGACGCCGCCAAGATCTCGATCTACCGCGACGGCAAGACCTACAGCGTCGAGCGCAAGGAGGAGAAGGAGGGCGAGCTCAAGAAAGAGACGTGGCGGATGACCGAGCCGGTCGATGCACCGGCCGACAGCACGACCGTCAGCGATCTGCTCTTCGGCCTCTCGCGGCTCAACGCCACCCGACTCGTGGCCGAGACGCCCAGCGATCTCCAGCCGTACGGCCTGGATGAGCCACGGATCCGCGCAACGATCACGCTCAAGGCCGAGGGGGACAAGCCGCCTGTGCAGCACGTGCTGCTCATCGGCAGTCCGGTGGAACCGGACGAGGGCTCGCACGCCCGGCTTGGCGACGGGGATCTCGTCTTCGTGGTCGATACCCGCACGGTCAACCTGCTCGAGTCGGAGCTGCGCGATCACACGGTGCTCAAGTTCGACGCCGGCAAGGCAGACACGCTCTCGCTCACCTGGGCGGACGGCGGCAAGCTGGAGCTGGCCAACCAGAAGCCGGCCGGCAAGCCGCTCAAGGAATGGACCGTCACGGGCGGGTCCGAGCTCAAGCCCGACACCGGCAAGGTGCGCGACCTGGTCAGCTTCCTGGCGAACCTGCGCGCCGATCGCTTTGCGCAGTACACGGGCGATCTCAAGCCCGAGTACGGAATGGAGCAGCCGGCGCTGACCATCGAGGTGAAGGTCGAAAGCGAGAGCACGCCGAAGACGCTGCGCGTCGGGGCAGCGGCGGAGGGGGACAAGCGGTACGTTGCGTCGGATGCGTCCGGCGCGGTCGGCCTTATCGACGAGAGCCGCGTCAAGGACCTGCTCACCGGTCCGCCGCACTTCGCGGTGCCCGAGGAGAAGAAGCCCGAGGAGAAGAAGCCCGAGACCGGGGAGAAGACCGAATCCCCGAGCGAGCCCGCGGAAAAGAAGGAGACGCCCCCGGCGCCGCAGCAGAAGAAAGAAGCGACGCCCGCCGCGCCGGAAAAGAAGCAGCCGCCGCAGGCGAGCGACCAACCCCCGGAAAAAAAGGACACTCCGAACGCATCTTCGAAATCCGACAACGTGAAGAAGGATGCCAAGCCCAAGTCGCAACCGTGAGTATCACGGCCCGACGTGGTCTCATTCGCGCGGCGCTCTTAGCGCGCACCTCTCCCCTCTCCCCACGCTTGTCCCTCCCACGGATCACTCGGAGCAAGCGTGGGGAGAGGGGCGGGGGTGAGGGGCAGGTGGCGAGCGGGAGACCTTTCGGTCAAGGGCGCGGCGGGGTCGGGAGACCCGCGCCGAACAGTGGGGCCGGTGGGACGCTCAACTCTCAACATTTCTTGCATTTTTGGTCCCCAAGCCCGCCTTGGACGCTCCCGGTTCGTGTCCTATAATCAAGCGACACGTCGGCATACGAGTCGCGCGATCTCCGTGGCCGAGGTGTGCCTCGTCAGGTGCTGTAAACTGATGCAGATCGTTCATTATCCTCATCCTGCGCTGCGCCGCGTGTCCAAGCCGGTCGCGCAGGTGAATGACGAAATCCGCCACATCGCGCGGGACATGCTCGATCTGATGCACGCGGCGAACGGCATCGGACTGGCCGCCAATCAGGTCGCCATTC
>JBGPMX010000165.1:0-8876 GCA_041487215.1 Planctomycetia bacterium
GACCTCGAACCTGGGTGAGCTGGGGTCGCCGGCGACGGTGAACGGTGTGTAGGCCGGGCCGAGGTAGGCGGCGCCGAAGCTGAACACGTCCACGTCGTTGCGCCCGTCGTCCGTGCCGGAGACGTAGTTCGGCACGCCGGCGCTGCGCCCCTCGCGCATCTTGGCGACCATCGATCCCACGGCGGGGTAGTCGTTCACGAACCCGACGGGCGAGAGCGGATCGCGTGCGGTGAGGAAACGCTTGTGGCCGCCGCCGTGGTCGGCAAAGTCGTGGGCAATGGAGCGGACGATCGCGTACTTGTCGGCGATCTTGGCGTGCCGCGGCAAGAGCTCGCAGACGTCCATTCCCGGCACGTTGCTGCGCAGGATGCCGAACTCGCCGCGATAATCCGACGGCGCGTCCGGCTTCATGTCGAATGTTTCCATGTGCGGCGGGCCGCCGGGCAGCCAGAGCAGGATGACCGACGTATCCGGCTCCGGTTTGCCCGCTTCCTTGGCCATGGCGCGCAGCCGCAGCAGGTCCGCCAGCCCCAGGCCGAAGCAGCCGAGCGCACCGGCCTGGAGAAAGCTTCTCCGCGAAATGGGACCGCGGCACCGTGGGACGGGACGAATCATCCGGCGGGTCTCCGGGTGGGGCGGGAAATCGCTCGGGCTGCTACCCCCTAATATGCCAGCGATAAGCCGCCCCGGTCAATCCGCGCCTGCATGCGGCAGCGGCCTAATACCGGTGGCGCGCCGCGTGCCGCAGCACGCGGCCGGCGCGTGCGCCGGTGAACCGGCCCTCCTCGATCGCGACTTGGCCGTTCACCAGCACGTAGCGGATGCCGACCGAGGGGAGATTCGGCCTGGCCGGCGTGGCGCGGTCGGCCACGCTTGCCGCGTCGAAGACGACGATGTCGGCCGGGAGGCCGGGGGCGAGCCGGCCGCGCTCGTAGAGAAAGAGCTCGTTGGCCGCGACCGCGCTCATGCGCTGCACGGCCTCCTCGAGCGACAGCACCCCGAGCTCGCGCACGTACCGCGACAGCACGCGCGGGAATGATCCGTAGGCGCGCGGGTGGGTGGCGATCCCGGAACCGCCGGCCGGGCCGACGTCCGTGTCGAACGAGACGAAGTCCTGTGTCATCGCCCGGATCTTGTTTGCCTCGGACATGCTCTGCGGCAGCGCGAACGTTTCGTCGTGCGCGACCGCAAAGAAGACATCCCAAGGATCGCGCCCGAGCGCGCGGGCAATCTCGCCGAGCGACTTGCCATTGTGCTCGGCGTACGGCGGCTGTTTCATGCCGCTGAGCACCACGTTGTCCCAGTTCGAGCCGATATGGCGGTACCAGTTCTCCCAGCCCGCTTCGGTCTCCATCTCGCGGCGCATCGCGTCGCGCGCGGCCGGATCGTCCAGCTGCTTCAGCAAGGCCGCCTGGCCTTCGGCCGCGTGGCGGGGATGCATGAACGCGCGGAGCCCCAGGCCGTTGTGCAGATAGGGGTAGATGTCCGCGCCGACCTGCTGCCCGTCGCCGCGCGCGGCCCGGATGCGCGCGATCGCCTGGTCCATCTTCGGCCAGTTCGCTCGGCCAGCTGTCTTGAGGTGGAAGATATGCACCGGCGTGCCTGCCTCGCGGCCGATGCGCAACGCCTCGTCGATCGCCTCGAGCAACTGGTCCCCCTCGTTGCGCATGTGCGTGAAGTAGCCGCCGCCGTAAGCGCCGGCCACCCGCGCCAGTTCGATGATCTCGTCGCTGGGCGCGTACACCGCGGGCGGGTAGATGAGCGCGCTGGAAACGCCGATCGCGCCGGCTTCCATCCCCTCGCGCACCAGGCTCTTCATCCGCTCGAGCTCCTCGGGCGTGGCCGGCCGGTCTACGTCGCCGATCACGATCTGCCGCACCTGGGTGTGACCGACCGTCTGCACCATGTTGAGTGGCATGCCGGACTGCTCGAGCCGCGTGAAGTACTCGGCCATCGTCCGCCAGCCCGCCTGAGCCGCCGCCTTTTCGTCGAGCGGCGCGGCCGATTCTCCCTCGCCGCAGTTGATCGTCGTGATCCCCTGGGTCAGCAGGTTGTACGCCGCGTTGGGATCCTTCAGGAACGGTGAGGCGGTCTGGCCCATCATGTCGATGAAGCCGGGAGCGACCGTCAGATTCGTGCAATCGATGGATCGCTTGGCCGCGGCGCCGTGCAGCCGGCCGATCGCCGCAATGCGCCCGTTGCGCACGGCGACGTCTGCGGCATACCAGGGCGTGCCACAGCCGTCGACCACGCGGCCGCCGGTGAGGAGGAGATCGTACGGGCCGGTCGGTTCGGCTTCCGCGCGCCCCAGAGCGGCGGCCCGATCCTTGCGCGCCGGGATGGGTTGGGTCTCGTCCGCCGCGGGTTCCGTCGCCAGATCCACCCAATGCGCGAGCGCGAAGTAGCCGGGTGCGGTCGCGATCGCCACCCCGGTCGCGCGACCGCCGCTGCGGCGCAGCTGGAACTCGAGCGTGGGCACTCCCTGGAAGCCTGCCTGGGTTGCGAGCCGCGCGTCGATCAGGCCGCGGAAGCGTTCACCCTGGATAGCGACGTCGCGCAGCGGCCGTGGCGGTGCCGCCCCGAAGCGCAGCTCGGCCGCGTTCGGGCCGTGGATCTCGAGCTTGATCGGCACGTCCCCCTCGAAGTGCACCAGCTTGCCGCGCCAGGCCGCGGGCCACGCTGGAGCGGGGGATTCCTCGCGCGCAGGTCCGGTCGGTGGGCCGTTGCCCGCCGCACGCTGATCACTCTTCGTCTTGGGCGTCGCCGGCTCCCGCGCGGCCGGTTGGTCCGCGTCGGCGTTCGGCGCGGGTGGCTTCGGCTTCGGAAAAAGCACCATGGCGATGCGGTTGGTGGTCTCGGCGGCCAGCGGGTGCCCGTCGCTGTTTGTGAGCACGATGATCGCGGCGTCGTCGTCCGGGTAGATGCGAAGCATGGTCGAGACGCCCGGCATGCCGCCGCTGTGCGAGATGATGCGACGGCCGCGCGAGCTGCCCACCGCCCAGGCGACACCCGTCCCTTCACCGGGCGAGCGGCGGCCGGTGAGGACTTGCATGGCGCGCACCGACTCCTCGCTGAGGATCCGCACGCCGTCCAGCGCGCCGCCCGCCAGGTGCATGCGCGCGAAACGAGCCAGGTCGTTGGCGCTGCTCCAGACGACCGACGCGCCCGGGTGATCAAATGCGTAGGCGGTCACCGGCGTGTAGCGGCCGGCGGCGTCGCGTGTGTACTGAACCGTCGCGTCCGCCTCGCGGCCCGGCCGCACACCGTCGGACGTGCGCGTCATCCCAAGTGGATCGTAGATATTCGCCTGCATGAAGTCGTGCCAAGGCGTTCCGGCGACGACCTCGGTCACGTAGCCCAGAATGCCGAACGCGAGGTTCGAGTACTCCCAGTGCGTGCCGGGCTCGGTCGCGGCGAAGCCGTAGCGGCGGATCGTCTCGTCCATCGCCAACGGCGCAGTGCCGGGGTAATAGAAGTTGAAGTGCACCGGCATGCCCGAGGTGTGGTTGGCAAGCCGCCGCACCGTCATCGCGTCCGCCGAACCGGCGTAGGCGCGCAGCCCGGCGCCGGGCAGGTAGCGATTGACCGGTGCGTCCAGCTCCACCAGGCCGCGGTCCTTGAGAATCATGAGACCCGTCGCCGTGATCGGTTTGGACACGGAGGCCAGCCGGTAGATGCTGTCGGCCGTGGCGCGGCGGTGCTCGGCGCTGTCCGCCTCCCCGAACCCTTCGGCCCAGATCACGCGCTGGTCGCGGACGACCGCCACCGCGAGCGACGGCGTTTGCCTGCCAGCCATCGAAGCCTCGATCGCTGCGCGCACCGCGGCGAACTCGGCGGGGGCCGGCACGTCTTCCGCTCGCACGGCCGGACTAGCGGTCAAGACGACCAGCAGGCAGGCGCTCGGGGCGAGCAGGCATCGGGTCATGAGGTGCGGGGCCTTTCCGTGTGGGAGGGGCGAACTCGCGTAGCTGGACTCGCCAGAGTTCAGAGCTCACTCATCTGAATTCTGGCGAATTCAGCTACGCGCGAATTCAGCTACGGCACACGCGAAGCGCGACGGAGTACCAGAGCCGCCGAGGGGCGGGAAAGCTACACGATAACCGTGCGCACGGCCCGGTACAAAGAATGGTCGGGCATCCGGTTGTTTCCGGAATTTCGGGGTGGTAGATTCGTCCTTGCCCATCGCTCGGCGGTTGTCTTCTGCCGCCGGCCGCGCGGGGGGGTGGCATGAACCACCCAGCATCCGGAGTCCGAGGTCACTGCGATGGAAACGGTCAAGGGAATCCTGGCTGAGAAGGGGGGCCAGGTCTGGACGATCGGCAAGGACGCGACGGTGCTCCAGGCCGCCCTGCTCATGAACGAGCACAAGATCGGCGCGCTGGTCGTTCAGGACCAGGGGCAGATCGCCGGCATGTTCACCGAGCGCGATGTGCTGCGCCGCGTGGTGGGCGAGCAGCGTGATCCGGCACACACGTGCGTCGGCGATGTGATGACGGCCGAGGTCGTCTGCTGCACGCCGGCCACCACGCTCGACGAGGTGCGCAGCGCCATGAAGAACCGCCGCATCCGCCACCTGCCCGCCGTGGACGACGAGCAGCGGCTGGTGGGGATCATTTCGATCGGCGACCTCAACGCGCGTCGCGAGGCCACGCAGGAGCAGACGATCTACCTGCTCCACGAGTACCTCTACGGCCGCACCTGAGCTCCGGGCCGGGAGTGCGGGGGGGGGTTAGCGGGTGCACGCGCGAGGGGGGGAACGATGATGGCCGGAGAACGCTGCTCGGGCCCGATGCGGCGGCGCGAGTTCCTGCAGGCGGGCGCGCTCGCGCTCGGCGGCCTGTCACTCGCCGATGTGCTGCGCGGGCGCGCCGCCGCCAACCAGCCCGCCCACGACACGGCCGTTATCCTGCTCTACCTGCACGGCGGCCCCTCGCAGCTCGAGACCTACGATCTCAAGCCCGACGCACCGATCGAATACCGCAGCGTCTTCCGTCCCATCCGCACGAATGTACCCGGGATCGATATCTGCGAGCTCTTCCCGGAACAGGCGAAGCTCGCGGACAAGTTTGCGATCGTCCGGTCGCTGAGTCACGATGTCGGCATCCACAGCGACGGTGGGATCATCGTGCTCACGGGCAAGCGTCCCACGCAGCTCGACCCGACCTCGCAGTCCAAGAGCGAGCACCCGGACTTCGGCTCGGTCGCGAGCAAGGTCCGCGGCATAGACGCGCGGGGCATCCCGCCGTACGTGGCTGTACCGCGGCACCCGTACATGACTCGGCCGACCTACCTGGGCGTCGAGCACGGCGCGTTCGAAGTGGGGGACCCGTCGGCGTCGAGTTACGCGCCACCTCGCCTGACGCTGGCCGCCGGCCGCGACGGCAAGGACCTCGTGAATCGGCGGAGCCTGCTCGAGCAACTGGATCGGTACCGCCGCGAGGTGGACTTCGACGGCAGCGTCGAGGCGACCGACCGCTTCCGCGAGCTGGCGTTTCAGATGCTGACCAGCCCCACGACGGCCACGGCGTTCGATATCGCGCGCGAGGATGAGAAGCTACGCGACCGTTACGGCCGGAACCTCTGGGGCCAATCGTGCCTGCTGGCGCGGCGGTTGGCCGAGGCGGGCACGGCGGTCGTCAGCCTGTTCATCGACACGCCCAAGACCGGCCGGGAGTTCACGAACTGGGATGACCACATCGGCAACGCGGGCCGGCCGGGCCACTTCGCGGACTACATGCGGGTCCGCCTGCCCTACCTGGACCAGGCGCTCGCCGCCCTGATCGGGGACATCTACGATCGCGGGCTCGACAAGAGGATCATGGTGGTGGTGATGGGTGAGTTCGGCCGCACGCCGCGCTTGAGCTCGAATGCCACGGGCGTCGGCCGCGATCATTGGCCGCAGGCCTACAGCTCGCTGATTTCGGGCGGCGGGCTGCGCATGGGTCAGATCGTCGGCGCGACGAACGCGAAGGCCGAATACCCCATCGATCGCTCGTACACTCCGCAAGACCTGCTGGCGACGGTGTACCGCCACCTCGGGATCGATCCCGCGCGCTCGTTCGTGGACTACTCCGGCCGCCCCATTCCCGTCCTTCCCAGCGGCCGGCCGATCCCTGAGCTGATCTAGCGCCCTTTTTCGTCCCCCACGTACACGGGTTGCGGTCCCCTCGCCCTCGCGCTCATGGACCATGCGGGGAAGAGGGCGATGCTGATACCCCCCCTTGTCCCCCCCTTGGCAAGGGGGGAAAGGGGGGGTATCAGCTGCCCCGGCAGGTGAGACGGTGCTTTGCGGTGGGGGGCGCTTGGCTCGAGTGAGGGGCGCCCTTTTACGCCGTAGGCGTTGTACTCCGCAGCCCAGGGTCAGCGGCTTTCGCCGCGCCACCCTGGGTCACTGGTCCGGGGGCGCTGCGTACCCCGAAGGTGCATCCGGCCTCTGGTGGGCATGCCCCGTCAGAGGCCATTGTTTTTCCTGCACTTCGGACACCGAGCCATGCCTCCAAAATCCCAGGGGGTCTGGGGGACTGGTTCCCCAGAGGTTCCCCGCGAGCCCGAACCCCACTATGCGCACGCTCTTTCCGGATGAACCTATTTTTCGCCAGCCCTGACCTACGCCTCCGGCTCGCTGATTGCGTGCAGCCGGTTGGGCTCGGGGTGCTCGATGACCTGCCGCACGCCGCTGGGCCACTGGATCTCGACGCGGTCGATCGCCCGGCGGTCCCCCAGCCCGAAGTGGATGGTCTTGGAGCCCTGCGAGAGGTAGCCGCCCGCGGCTTGCACTTGCCGGGTTAGCACGTCCGGGCCGGCGTAGAGCCGCACGAGCGCGCCGATCGCGTCGCGGTTGCTCCGCCCGCCGGTGAGCCGGAACGCCGCGTAGTTCTTGCGCGGGAACTCGTTCTTGTAGTAGTACGCGCGCTCGTTGAAGTTGTTCACCACCAGGTCCAGCCGGCCGTCGCCGTCGAAATCGGCCGTCGCCGCGCAGCGCGAGCTGCGCACCGCCGGCTCCTCGCCATGCCGGCTCTCCTGGTAGATCCCGCCCGGCGGCGGGTCGATCCCCTCGGTGGCCGAGCGGTCCGTGAACGTCTCGTTGCCGTTGTTCATCATCAGGTAGCTGTGCCAGTAAAAGTAGGGCAGCCCCATGCCCGACGGCAGGAAGACGTCCTCGTAGCCGTCGTTGTTGAAGTCCCCCGTCGCGACCCCCCACGGCCAGAACGTCTCCATGTTGGCGCGATCCGAGATCTCCTCGAACGTGCCGTCCCCGCGGTTCTTGAACAGCGTGTTCCCGAAGACGACATCGTTGTACCGGATCCGGAACTGGTCGGCGACGCGCTGCTCGAGCGCGGGATCCTCTTTCGGCCCTGACATCTGCCGGTACTTCCTCTTGTCGTTGATCAGGCGCGGGTCATAGTCGCTCGCCATCCACATGTCGGAATGCATGTCCACGACGCAGAGGTCGAGCTGACCGTCGTTGTTGAGATCGAAGCACTTGGCGCCGATGGCGCCCCAGGAGGTGCGTCCCAGCGTCTCGCGCGTGACGTCCGTGAACGTGCCGTTCCCCTCGTTGCGGTAGAGCTGGCTGGCCCCGAACATATTGGTCACGAACAGGTCGAGCCGTCCGTCGCCGTCGTAATCGAACACGGCGGTGTCGCCCCCCCAGCCCTGCCCGCGCAGCCCAGCCGTTTCGGTCACGTCGCTGAACGTGCCGTCCCGGTTGTTGTGGTACAGGATGTTGTACTCCTTGGGGCTCGAGACGAGCTCGAACAGCGTCGCGCCGCCGGGGTAGTAGTGGGCACGCTGGTCGTACTCGTTGGTCGTCCAGCTTGCCGAGTTGGTCACGAAGAGGTCCAGGTAACCGTCGTTGTCGTAGTCGAAGAAGACGGCGGTCTGTGAGTGCGCGACGCGGGCCACGCCGGCCTCGCGGGTGACATTGACGAACCGGCCGTTGCCCTGGTTCTGGAACAGCACGTTGCCGCCGCGCGTCGAGGTGACGAAGAGGTCCTGGTCGCCATCGTTGTCGTAGTCGGCGAAGGTGCCCGCCACGCAGATGCGGTCGCCCAGCGCCACGCCGGCCTCCTGGGTGACGTCGATGAAGGTGCCATCCCCCTTGTTCTTGTAGAGGGCGTTGCGGCCGAGCTGGTTGAGGAAGTAGATGTCGTCGTAGCCGTCGCCGTTATAGTCGCCGACCACGACGCCGCAGCCGTGGTCGTAGAGGTTGAGCTTGAACACCTCCCCCTGCTCGTTGGGCAGCGAGCTCATGCGGAAGTCGATACCCGAGTCGTGGGCGACTTCCCGGAGCCCGGGGGGCTTGCCCGGGGCGTGCGGCATCGAACCCGCTCGCCCCGCATCGTGCGCGGCGTGTGCCTCGCCGCTTGGCAGCCCGGAATGGGCGAAGAAACCCCCGACGGCACCGACAACCAGACCGATCGTTCCGGCGATGAGCGCGGTGAGCACGAGGCTTCGTGACATGAGCCCGATCCCCGGTGTCGGTGGCAAGAGACAATCTGACGGAAGCAGGCGGGCGCGATTGGTCGAGGCAGGCTCGGCCGCGGGGCGGGCGCTGCGTTTCCGTTCACCCGGTTCGATGCGCAACACACCAACGGCGCTCGGCGTTGATCCAACACCAAACACCCAGGCGCAAGGGATGCGTCTCTTCTCTTAAGCGCTTTTGCTCCGACGATTGCTCGACAAAAAAGCCCGGGCCGGTTCGGCCGGACGGTGAAGGGTGAGAGGGAGCGGGCTCGTGCTCCCCAAATAACCTCTTGCAGCCATGATGCCGCAGACGGATCACGCGGTGAGCGACCACTACGCGGCGGCGGGGGTGGACCAGGCGCGGCGGCGAATGCGCTGCACGATGCGGTAGGCCAGATAGATCAAGAGCA